>DATKMG010000109.1:0-13059 GCA_035541995.1 Terriglobia bacterium | reverse complement strand
AAGGGGTGAGATTCTATAATCTCCATTCCGGGGAAGAGCCTGGCAAGATTGGCAGATATCAGTTGGTCCAACCAAACGAAGTAATGATTGTGTGGTACAGTGCCGTCTTTGCGAAGCCCCCCCGAGGTCTTCTTGATCGGTACCAGTGCTGGAAGCGTATCCGGAACCTTCAACCGAGCGAAGTGTTCGTTGCCAGCCTTGTCCCTGATCAGGATGGCCAGGTTCAGGCTCAGATTCGAGATGTGGGGAAAGGGGCGCCCTGGATCTAGTGCCAGTGGAGTCAAAACCGGGAATACACTCTCGTTGAAGTACTTTTCGACCTTGGACTTCTGCTTCTCATCGAGTTCTGAATAATTCATGACAAAAATCCCGGCCTTGGCCAAGGCAGGCATGAGCTCCTGGAGGAAATATTCACGGGCCTGAACCATCAGCTTGCTGATAACTCGCCGAACCACGGCCAATTGTGCTGCGGGGGTGTGCCCATCCTCTGACATCTCAAATACCCCGGCCGCTAGTTGTTGTTGCAGGGCGGCAACACGTACCATGAAGAATTCGTCCAGGTTCGATCCAACGATGGCCAGGAACTTAACCCGTTCCAGCAGGGGATTGTTGGAATCTTGGGCTTCCTCCAGGACTCTATATTGGAACTGAAGAAGGCTGAGCTCTCGATTGATGTATAGTTGGGAATCCTGCAGGTCACTGCCAACTTCAGCCTCGACTTTAGCAGGCGTTGCAGGCTCTGACATAATCTGGCTCCCTGATACTTCTGGTTTACGAGCAAATCTCCCTCAAAACTTGATATCATACATGATTGCAGCCCCGAAATGGACCCTTAATTGCCAGCCTAGGCTTCCAGCCACTGTCGCTGCAAGTAGTGGAGAGCTCGCTGTAGGGCTGATTCTGGGTTGTCGGTGGCACCCGATTCCACGGTCAACCAACCTGAGAAGCCGAACCTCTTGAGAGCTCTGAAGCCGGGACGATAGTCAAATGGAAGGGAACCCGGTTCAGTCCGCTTGACTCCATCGGCCAGATGGACATAGCCAGTGCTCCTCCCGTACTGACCGAGTACAGCGGTGATATCCCTTTCTTCCATTTGCATGTGATAAAAATCGCTGAGCAACTTAACACCTGGAACGTGGGCCTCTTCGATAATTCGCGCCCCGTGACTCTGCAAGTTCATGTAGTGAGTTTCTTTTCGGGTCAATGGCTCAATGAAAAGGTCCACTCGGGTCCGCTTAAGGTCCTCTTTGAGTTGGCGGATTGCTTCAACGAGCAGCTGATCCTCCAAACGGTGAGGGGCTGGCGCCTTCTCCTGGTTGGGAAAACGACAGGGGCCGAAGGTCGGCACTTCAATCACACCAGCCGCCCCCAGGATTCGCGCCATTTCGAGTCTTTTACGGTCCAATGCCACGGCCTCAGTGCGGACCGTTGGGTCGGGATCCAACAGCTTCAACGATCCCACAATGGCGCTGATGGAAATAGCAGTATCCTTTAGCTCTGCCAAAATCGACTCGGCAGAACGGCCTAAAAACTCGGGCCCCAACTCGAGTCCCTGGTAGCCCAGCCGACTTAGCAGGAGGGCCCGATCATGCAGGCTTTCTTCTGTAAAGGGAGAACGAACCCCCAACGGACCCCCAGAGGAGGGTCAGGACTCGACCCCCTAACCATTCGTGGGAAAACCCTCATTCCTGTCAAGGACAGGCAAACGGTCTTCAAAAAATCTCGACGGATTACCCTCGTCATAGTGCCCTCTTAATATCCGGATTCTCCGGAAGCGGCCATAGAGCATCGCGCAATCCGGAGTTACGTTCGGTACGTCGCGAGATTGCCCATCTTATTACTTCGTCATTCCCCCAGATTTCAAGACGCTTTCGGGCGCGTGTAATGCCGGTATAAATCAACTCCCGCGTCAGCACTTCAGAAGGGTGAGGGGGGAGGATTAACAAAACCCTGTCAAATTCGGACCCCTGGCTCTTATGAACGGTCATTGCATAAGCGGTTTCATGACCGGGCAGCCTCAAGGGCGGGATCCGGCGGAAGCCTCCGCCTTCCGCCGGCAAATAGACCCAGAAGGATTGATCTAAGGAACTCCCCACTGATTCGGTTGGAAACACGATGCCAATGTCCCCGTTGAAGACCTTCAACTGATAGTCATTTTCGGTGATGAGGATTGGCCGGCCTCGATACCAGGGGGCACGTCGGCGAATAAGGCCCTTTTGGACCAAGAGCTTCTCCAACAGCTGGTTCAGGGTTTCAACCCCACAGTCTCCTCCCCTCAAGGCACAAAGAATGCGAAAACGGGGAAAAGCATCAAATGCACTCTCGATGTCATCTTCCCTGAGATACGCCGCACAGTCCTCGAGGACGCGATCCTCCAAGTCAGTCTCCAAGAGGGAATTGGGACCTATCTCGCGATAGACGAGATCCCGGAAATGGCCTTCCTTAAGGACCCGTAAAGCCTCTTCGACTCCTCCTTCGTTGACGATGCGACTCAGAATTCCAATCCCGCTCCCTTGTCCAAAGCGATAACTTTTTTCGAGAAGCACGATGGAATCCTGGAGTTTCCCCGGTGGGTCCGGCTGAGAATTCTCCGGTATTTCTTTCCCCAGGACGGCCTGCATCGTGGCACGGAATCCGGGAGAGAAAGAATTACCCCTGCTGGCTCTGCAGATGTCTCCGAAGACGGCACCCGGTTCCACCGAAGCTAGCTGGTCTTTGTCGCCCAGCAGAATAAGCCGGGATTCGTTCTTCAATGCATCGACCAGCTTGGTCATCAAAGGAAGATCCACCATCGAAGCTTCGTCGACCACCACCGCGTCATAAGGGAGGGGGTTCCCGCGATGGTGCCGGAACCTCGTGGAGTCAGGTACCGTCCCCAGGAGGCGGTGCAAGGTGCTGGCTTCGACGGGAACCAGGTTCAGGATTTCCTGGTTACAATCCAGGGCTTCCTTAGCAAGTCTAACCGTTTCTTTTAGCCGGGAAGCGGCTTTTCCGGTGGGAGCGGCCAGGGCTATCCTGTATTTGTCACCCCCGGCCTGCTCTAGAAGAAGGACCAGAATTTTGACCACCGTCGATGTCTTGCCGGTTCCGGGGCCTCCGGTAATAACAGCGAATCTGCGCAATACCGAGATTAGAGCTGCAATCATCTGCCAATCGGGCTCTGAATCTCGCACAGGAAATAGTCGCTGGAGTCCCATCTTGAGTATTTCAAGGGGACGGATCTCGACTGGGCAAGAGACTCTCTCTTTGAGGAACTCGAGAAGGCGTTGTTCGTAGTGCCAATACCGATAAAGATAGAGCCGGTTGGAAGTATCCAGGATCAGGGGGCGATATTGGCCTGGCTCGCCCACCACCACCGACCGTCTCAGCGTACTGAGCCAGCACTCCAGATCAGGGAGAGTCTCCCCAGCCGAGGGGATGATTAGACCTGATGGGAATGGCCTGCCGGCATACTGGGGCAGGTCCAGGCAGACATGGCCCCTTTGGGTTACCTGACTCACTAAGGCAGCCGCGATCCAGAGCTCAGGCTCACTGGCACCCGCCAATTGAATCATGAAATCCGCAAAGTGACGGTCCAGCTCTGTGAAACCGCTCCGTTCTTGGGAAACAAGGATCATGTATCTGCTGAGGATTCCTTTCCTGAAATTTCCCCTTCTTCAAAGGGGGAATCGAGATCATTTTCGTCGACCTTGATGACCTGAAAAGGTCACGACGCACCTTCCTGGAAACAATCGTCCAAGGCCTGGATCAGTCTCTCATCCGGTCTATCCTGGAAAACTCCGTATTCTGACCCACTTCCAGGGTCAATGCCGCGCAAAAAAACGTAGAAGACACAGCCAAAATGGGAATCGTAGTCATAATTCGGGATGCGTAATCTCAAGTATCGGTGCAAAGCAACGGTGTATAGGTAATACTGTAGAAAATAGAAGTTCTCTCGGATCAATTCCTTTAAGGCTGCGGTTCGATAGGCTTCAATCCGGTCGCCAAGATAGTTAGACTTCCAGTCTACGAGGTAAAAGCGGCCGTCCCGTTGAAAGACCAGGTCGATGAATCCCTTTAACCAGCCTCTGATCGTTGAAAACTCTAACTGCTCGATCTTTTCCACGAGATCGACGGCGAATTCGCCTGTGGCGTGGTTCTTAAGAATTCGTTTCAGATGCCAGGGAGTGAGCCGTTCGATTGGGAAGGTGAATTCTATTTCCTGCAACCGATTTCCTCCAGCCAGTTGGTTCAAGTAAATGGGATCTTCCGGGGTGCCTAAAGGTATTGACAGCGCGTTTTGAATCATCCGATTGACCGTTTCCTCCCATCCAAGGTCAAACCCATGCTCACGAAGTCTCTCCCGGATTAATTCTCGTGTCTCTTCCGACTCACCTTTTGAAAAATCAAGCCGCTCGAAGATCTCGTGAAGGACATTCCCGGCTCGAACTCCCCTCGGGAACTCAAACATGCTGCGGCCCCTGGGAGAAGAGATAAAGACAGGTCGGGACCACTCCTTCAGCTGCAATGCGTCCCGATCAGGGAACTCCAGTTCTTGCCTGGAGGCGGTGACCAGCGATGTGAAGCTGGTGGTTCCCCAGTCAGCAGGGATCTCTCCAGTGAACCGACGACAGCTGAAAGACCGGCCCTGGAGGTCTGGATCCGAATATCGGTCAGACAGGGCCTCTGGCAGGGGCAGAAGCTCGATCGAACCTTGAGACTCTCTGACCAAGTCCCGGAAGTTCTCCAGCAGCTCCTCGTCACTGATCATCCTGTTGAAGCGCCCTTCCTGGACTATAACTGCGTCCCCGGCTTCGGATGGATTGGGAGGGCGGAGCAAATAGGTCAATGCGGAATTCGCACCGCCGCTAAAAGCGCCCCAAACCAGGTAGCAGCGGTATTTGGCGCGGGTCAATGCCACATAGAGAAGACGTGCGTTCTCAGAAAGCCCTTCCCGCTGGGCGAGCACCTTATTCGCGGAGAGTCCCTCCGAACCGAGATCCTTGATCAGAATGGTCTTATCAGTCGGGTCGTGAAAGGTGGCGGAGTCCTTCTTTTCTACTGGTCCGTCCCAGGCAAAGGGACAGAACACCAGGGGGAATTCAAGCCCTTTGCTTTTGTGCACGGTAACTATTTTTACAGCCTTCTCGTCGGTTTCCAGACGAAGCTGGTGCTCTTCCGGAGCCAGGGGGCGATTCTCATGTCGACGCTCCGCCAGCCAGGTCAGCACGCCTTCCATGCCGAGATGATTTTCCAGGGCCGCTTGGTGGAGAAGTTCGAAGATCTGCAGGAAGTTGGTCAACCGACGCTCGCCGTCCGGAAAGAAAAGCAGCCGGCTCCGCACTTTTTGACGGAGCATCAGGACCCTTGACATGAGGAGAAGGCCTTGATTCACCCATAAAGTACGATACTCGGCAAAGGTCCTCAGCTTGTCGTCCCACATGACCTCGTTTTCTTCCAGCACGGCCAGCTCACTTCCAGTTAAGCCGAAGAGATCTGTGGACAGGGCGGCCTTCACCCGGCGTTCAAATCCCGCTTCGGCGATTCCCCATAACACTCTCTCCACTTCCATAGCCTCCCAAGTCGCAAAGACACTGGCACTCGTGTAAAGGAGAGCAGGAATGCCTTGCTCCTGCAAGGCTTGCTGAATCAGAGCAGCCTGATAATTGGTTCTTACCAGGACAGCCAGGTCTGCCGGCGAGAGAGGATTCCCCCCTATGGTCACGACCCGCTTTCTGGCAGCTTCCAGGAGAGAGAGAATTTCACTAGCCACGGCCCGTGGTAGCAGGCTGTAAGCAGCATTGTCGGTCAAAAGCTTCTCTTGTTTGTCCGGCGGGCGCTCGACAAACCAGGCCTTCAAGGGTGCGGCGTCGGGCTTTCCATTCCAGAGGAACTCTGCGGCGGCTGATAAGTTGGCAGGTTCGACTTCTTGATAACCGATTTCAGCGAAGACAAATGGGTAGGGGGTTCTTCGGAACAGGGCGTTAACCGCTCTTACCAGATTAGGGCTCGAACGCCAGTTCTTTTCCAAAGTGCTGCGCGCCGGTATATGATTGGCCGCTTCCATGTAAGCGAAGACATCGGCCCCACGGAAACTGTAGATTGCCTGCTTGGGATCGCCAATCAGGAAAAAAGGAGAGTCAGGATCTCTGAACACCGATTTGAGAACGAAGTATTGCACGGGATCGGTGTCCTGGAATTCGTCGACCAGGACCGCTCTGTACTTGTCCCGAAGGGCAACTGCCAGGGACGGACCGTTGGTCCTTCGCAATGCGTCATAAAGGTCGAGCAGCAAATCATCAAAGAAGCGCACGTTCTGTCGGCGCGTCCGGACTTTCAATTCTTTTTTAACATACTCGAATAGACTGACTCGCAAGTTCAGAAGCCGTTCTTGGTAGAGCTCCTCCAGGGCCTGGTAGGCCCGGAAATAGTCGTCAGCGACCAGAAAGAACGCATTTTTCGGCGCCGCATGCCCCTTCTTGGTGCCCTGTGCGAGTGTCTCCGAGCGGAATTTCGAAAAGTGCGAGGGAAGCTTAAACAGGACCGCAGAGGAGAGGTATTGCTCGATTTCCTCGATACTCGTGCAGATGACGTCCTCTTTGTAACTACTTCGACTCAATCCCTCGTAATGACGCAGAATATCCGATACAGCTTCCCGGTTTGCCTTCCAGCTTTGCTGAAGCCTCCCATACTCGAACTCAAGCTGCCGCTCCAGACTCGTCATGAGCTCGCTGTCAGCCTTCTCGGGGCGTGGGATGATGCAGAGGTATGGGTTGGTAAAGGCGTGGCCGACAGTGCTAAACAGTTCTTCCGGGTTTGAGTATTCCCTGAAAACAAATTGTTGGAAGAGTGGAGAAGCTTCATAGACGTTAATTCGCCAGTAGTCGGCAGCGATCTCCCGCAATACGGGGCTAGAATCGGTCACCAGTGGAGTGTCAAAAAGTCCGGAACTCTCAAAAGCATTTTCCTGGAGAACCCGCTGACAAAAGGCATGGATGGTGAAGATTGCGGCTTCGTCGAAGCTGTGAAGGGCATTAATAAGTTGGAGTCTGGCGTCATCCCGGTCGGAAATTCCTGCCAACAATCCCGCCACGAACTCGTCTGCAACGCTGTCGGTTTCGAGGGCGTCATAGGCGCCTCTCACGATCTTCCGAATCCGTGTTCTCAGCTCTTCTGTGGCCGCTTTCGTGAAGGTGATAACCAGGATATCCCGAACCTGGCAACGTCGTTCCAGCACCAGCCGGAGATAGAGGGCCGAAACGGCTGCGGTTTTACCTGTTCCGGCACTAGCTTCAATGAGTTGATGCCCTTCCAGAGCGGAACCTGATGGATCAAAGGCCCTCACGGCTCCTCCTCCTGCTGATGGGCCAGAAGAGGCTGGAAGATCTCTATGGCTAACTGCCGGAAGCGAGCGTCCAGCGGCGCAATCTTCCCGAAGCCCAGCTGGAAATAAGGGTCATTCCTTTCGGGAGGCGACTTGCCGAATCCAGACCCCTCCCATTTCCTCAGGGCCTCTACAATTGCCGCGGTTTCCGGTTTCCTCTTGCTCACACATTCTGCGTAGGCATAGGCCGAGTCTGGAAAAAACGGAAGCGGTTCGCGCAGGCCCTTCCAATAGAACCCCAGGAGCCGGGTGAGAATAGACCTGCTGTCGGCAAAGAAAGGGTAGGTACAACTCCCATCCTGCCCGAGGAGAATGCTGGTTCTCGGAGTTATCTGCCCGGCAACCTCATTCACAATGAGATGATCCAGCCACACCCCTAGCCGATCCTTGGGTTTGATCTTGGCACATCGGTAGCGGAGCAAATGCCTTTCCCAAAGTCCGTCAATCAAACCGGTGAGCCGGAACCCTTCGATCTCCAACTCTATCTGTAATGGCTCGTGCTTAGGACTTCGTGTCCGTTCCTGGACTCGCGCTGCCAGGGACTGGACTTTCGTTAAGACGTCCTGGAAGACGATTCGGCCTGTTTCTCCGGCAGGCAAAATGCCCTTAGCTCTGTAAGGAAGATAACTGCGGGCAAGGTCCTCCTGCTGCAGACTTTTCTCGAGCAACTCCTGTTCCATGTGATAGGCATCCAGGCTCTCCAGTGTGAACGGTTCGCAGTCTTCGGTGGTCCGACTGTCTTCCAGATGAAGCCCTAACCGCTGACGAAAGAAGTACTCAGCTGGATTTCGAAAGAACCGCTTCAGGTCCTGGATTTCGAGATGCTTCCATTCTTCAGCCGGTTCTCCGATCGGAGAAGCTAGGTAAGGGGCTGGTGTTGATGGGTTGGATTGGCGGGCTTTGACGGCCTCCAGGTTCTCCTCAGAATAAGTGAAAAGCCGGGATCCCCCTGTGAAATAAGAAGGGCTGAAGGCCTGAAGCGGGTGGCAGACTAGAATTTGTTCGCTCGCGCTGCGGAACGGTCCTGAAGGTTGGAAGCACTGCTCAATGGCGTCCAACAATTCGCTCACCAGAACGGAGGGGGGCCTCTCGCTATTGTCGGAAAGATTCTGCCCCACAAAACTGAGGTAGAAATGGTCTCGGGCCGACAGCAGAGATTCGAGGAAGAGGTAGCGGTCTTCAGCTTGAGACGACCGATCCCCTCGCCGAGGCGTTCTGGCCATAAGATCAAAACTGACTCGATAGTCAGAACGTGGAAACGTGTCGTAGTTCATCCCCACCAACGCAATCACCCGAAACGGGATGCTCCTCATCGGCAGCAATGAACAAAAAGTAACCCCTCCCGTTAGGAAACCATAGGTCATATCAGAGACAGCTAAAGCTTCCTCCAAGTAGCAGCGCAGAACGTCAATTCCGATGGCCTCCTCAAAATGGCACTGTTCCTGAATCACAACGAGTTTGGCCAGAAGATGTCGAAGCAGTTGGACTTCTCGTTCAGTTTCCTCATCGCTCGCAAAAAGATCCTCCACTAAAGACAACAGGGCCTCGCTCCAGCCAGTCAGCCTTCGGGGCTCATCGAACCCGCGAACCTGATCGATCAATCTTTCAAGAAACTCGGCGAATCGACCCAGTACCTGGCTCCTTTCGCCTTCCATGTCCTCGTAAGGAAGTATGCCCTCGAACAACCGATCGCCTTCGAGAGGCAGGGCATAACCCAGCATCAATCGGCGCAGGCCGGCTCTCCAACTGTTCTCTTCAAAATCGGGAAGGCCTTGTTGCTTGCGGTCCAATCCGTCAACGCCCCATCGGATTCGCGTACTCTCTACCCAATGGCGAATCATGTCCAGGTCCGAAGATTCGAGTTCGAAATTCTTCCGAACCGGTAGAGATTCAAGCAGGTCCAAGACCTGGCTGGCCCCCAGCCTCGACCCGGCCAGATCAAGTATCTTGAGGAAAGCCTGAATTACTGGCTTTTCCCGCTTGGGACTTCGGTCGGCAATCGAAAAGGGGATCCTCGGCGTATGGGAGAAAGCTCCCCCAAAAACAGCCGCAACAAATGGGGCATACACTTCAATATCCGGGGCCATTACGATGATGTCCCGGGGGGCCAGATCGGGGTGATGGTCAAAAAGGGCGAGGAGTTGGTCATAAAGAACCTCCATCTCCCTCATTGGGCTGTGGCAGGAATGAATCTGCAAGGAATCGTCATGCGGAGAAATCGGGGTCTTGCCGGGCTCTTGGTTTCGATCCCGAAGGTTTAAAATGTCGGACTGCAGGCAGGTCAGGAGGCAATGCTCGCCGGGATCTTCAAAACGGCTCGATTCGTCGGCTTCCTCCGATTCGATCAGACGATCAAAGAACTCCCGACCCAAGTTACCCATGGAGGCGAGAAGAGAATTCCCGGCTTCGTAGTGCAACTCCTCGGTGTTCAAAATCCTTCGTTTTTGCCTGGTTCGGGCCCCGGCCAAGGCCTTTTCCGAGACAATATCACCCCAATACTCCTGGCAGGGATTCATGAAAAAAAAGTGGACGTCCAGCACTCGGGATACTGCCGAGAAGACTTCGAGATGGAAGGGCGGCAGGTAGGGGGTCCCGAAAATTGAAATCCGCGCAGGGAGGTCATCGGGAGAAAAATCTTCCGCAGCGAGCCTTTCGATAAATTGCTTGCGATTGGCGGCGCGATGTGGCGCCTGGCAATCCCTGACCAGCAGTCGCCAGAGTTGGGCCTGCCAGTCCTGGTCTGCTCCTGTTTCCCAGGCCAGGAGCATGTCCGGGCGGAAGGCCTGGTATTGATCGAAAGTGGCAGCAATCCGGTGCGCCAGCTGAAAACCCTTCAGTCCCTCGGATGTATTTTCTAGATAGTGGCGCAGGGTCTCAAATTCCGGCCGGCCGAGACTGCCGGGTAACAGACGAAGGATCCGCCAGGCCATGAAGTCTCTGGAGTAAACCGCGTCGTCCGGGACTTCATTCAATATCCCCTTGAAGAGGTTTGAGATGGCCCGGTTGGGAAAAGGGAATGTGCAGTTGGCCCAGATGCCCAACCGCTTTGACAATTGCTGGGCTAACCAACGTTCCATTCCTTTGCTCTGGACTACAATGACCTCGGCTTCCAGCGGCGAACGCAAGGGAACTGAAACGACTCCGGCGAGTTCCTCCAGCAGAATCTCTGTTCGATTGCTAACGTGAAGCTTAAACCCGGGCATGGCTGCAAAGACTTACTTTCCCATCCATTTCGAGGCATTCATTTAGTGTTGTAGACGGCCCCATTCTATCCTGCGGAGAAGCTTGAGACACCTGTTTTTCTCGAAAGTCGTCGAGGGGAATTATGTATAATGCCGTTTGCGTCAGGCAATAAAGTCCAAGCATGGGAGGAGTCTGCAATGATAAATGAACAAGGGATCAACCGCCGTCAGTTTATGCAATGGAGTACCGCCATGGGTTTGGCTTTAAATGGCACTGCGTTTCCGATGACCCCGAGACCCTCTCCCGGTGACCGGATTACGATTGGGATGATCGGGGTGGGGGCCCGGGCCCACCAGATTATGCAGGCCATTCTGGTTATTCCCGGGACCGAAATCGTCGGGGTCTGTGACGCCTATAAGGGCCGACAGGAGCGGGCAGTGGATAGAACCGGAGGGCGGGCTAAAGTCTATCCCAACTATCAGGCCGTTCTTGCAGATAAGAGCATTGATGCCGTGGTCATTGCTACTCCGGACCACTGGCACAAGACCATGGTTATTGATGCGCTTCGAGCCGGTAAGGACGTTTATGTCGAAAAGCCCTTAACTTACGCCATCGATGAAGGCATGGCTATCGTGGAAGAGGTCCGGAAGACCGGCAGGATTCTTCAGGTCGGCAGCCAGGGGATCAGCACAAAGCTTCAGCAAAAGGCCAGAGAGATTATCCAGTCAGGCAAGCTCGGGCAGATCACGATGGTCCGCGCCACCTTTAATCGCAATACTGCCAGTGGCGCCTGGATTTATCCGATCCCGCCGGACGCTTCACCAGAGACTGTGAACTGGGAAATGTTCCTAGGGTCTGCCCCCAAACGCCCCTATGACAACGCCCGATTCTTCCGCTGGCGCTGTTATTGGGACTACTCCGGCGGGATTTCTACAGACCTTTTTGTTCACTTGATGACCACAATCCATTTCCTGATGACAGCCAAGGCCCCCAAGACTACTATTGCAAATGGCGGCCTTTACCGGTGGAAAGAGAGCAGGGATGTGCCCGATACGATTAACGCCGTCCTGGAGTATCCGGAAGGCTTTATGGTCAACCTCAGTGGCACTTTCAACAACCAGATGGCCAATGAAGAAGGCGGATTCTATATTTTGGGTACTGAGGGCACTTTGGTCCTGGGCACCACATTGTCCTTCTACCCCGAACGGGTCTATGAGGACAATGCCTGGATTGTAGACAGCTGGCCCAAGAAACTTGAAGAGGCCTATTACAATGATCCTAAAATCAAAATGGAAGAAGTGCCATCGAGTTGGGCTCCCAAGGTCCAGCAAGGAATGGAGCGCTGGGAAGAAACGGGGCAGGAATCGACCGTAGCCCACTTCCAGAGCTTCGTCGAATGCGTTCGCACCCGCACGCCTCCGCTGGAAGATGCACTGAGAGGGCATCGGGCGGCAGCGGTAGCTCACTTGGTCAATCTATCTTACAAGCAAAAGAGGATGATCGAGTGGGACTTTGACCGGGAATCCGTGAAGGCCTGAGTTGCCTTGACCTCCATTAGCAGGCATAATATTCCGGGTATTCAAGAACGCAGATACGGTGATGAACAAAAAGGGGTTTGTCAACCAGAAGTTAGGGAAAAGGACGACTCGCCGGTATAATATGGCCAAACTCAAAGTCCAGTTTGATCGGCGGACGCAGAAGCAACGCGGGCTCAGCCCTGATTCCAAGAGAAGCGACTAGGTATTCTCTATGATTAATCTCAGCACGAACTCAAGGAGACGCAAGTATGATCAGCTCGAAAATGGTTGCGGCGCTTAACGAACAAATCAAGAACGAACAGTATTCTTCCCAGCTCTACCTCGCCATGGCTGCTTGGGCGGAACTGAAGAACCTTAGGGGTTTTGGTCATTGGCTTAGGATTCAGGCTGACGAAGAACGTGGACACGCAATTAAAATTCTGGATTACTTGGTGGATCTCGAGGCGGCCGTCACATTAAAGGCCCTCGATCAACCCCCCACTGATTTCAAGTCGGTTCAAAAGCTTTTCGATGAGGTCTTGGAACATGAAAAGAAAGTCAGCGATATGATCAACAAGTTATATGCTCAGGCCATCGAAGAAAAAGACTATCGATCCCAGATCTTCCTGCAATGGTTCGTGAACGAACAGATTGAAGAAGAAGCCAATGCCAGTGAGATCCGCCAGAAACTGATTGACATTGGAGACAAGAGCAGCGGTGTCTATTGGGTTGACAAGGAGCTCAAGAAGCGCGAAGCCAAGTAGGCACCGACAGGAATACAAGACCAAGAATCTACTCTGGCATCTTTGTGACATGCCAATGCCACCTGGCGCCGGGATGGGGATTTCGACCAGATTTTAGAGATTTGACAGTTGTGCAAGCCCAATTGTTGTTGGAATAAATTGCGTATGGGTCTCCGGAGGGGACCAACTGAATAGCCATAGTTGTAGTGATGGGACGCCAATCCCGGAACGAAATCCGTGATTGAAGGCAAAA
>DATKMG010000108.1:0-5034 GCA_035541995.1 Terriglobia bacterium | reverse complement strand
CACCCTCGACACCCAGTGCGCCGGCAACCGCGCCCGCGCCGATTTTAGACAGGTCGGATGCTCTACCAGGTCTCTGGTTTTGCGGCAGATTGAGAAACTGCTGTAATTGCCCCTGTGTTGGCCTCGTCGTCGCTGTTCGGTCGAGCTTCCCGACAGCGCCCTGGCCGGGCATCGTTCCTGTGGCTGGTCGCGGGGTGAACTGCTGCCTGGGAGGGGCCTGGCGACTCACTTGCCTACTCGGTTGGTAGGACGAGACCCTGGCTGATGAAGGCCGACTCATGGACGGGCTCCTGTATGCCGCTCCGCCGCTTCGATAGCCTCCAAAGCCCCCTCCCGCTCCACGGCCTCCGCCTCCACCGAAACCTCGTGACATCACTTCTTGAGCCGAAATACTGACCACGAAGAGGGCCGCAAATGTCATAAGTAGTATTTTTTTCATAGTTTACACCTCGCTTACTTGCCGGTCCGTGACGCAATGGGCTGTGTGCGGATGACGGTCACCGAGTCAATATCCGGCATAGGTTCGCCACCTATCTCGCGACCGGTGGACTGGAAGGTGAAAGTGTTATCGTCGACATAGGTATAAGTGTTGATTGCGGAAACCTTCTCGCCGGTGCTCAAGAAACCCTTTGAGTCCACAACCCACTGGTCGCCATGCTTGGACCAGGTCCCCTGACCAAATCCACCCTGTGAATCAAAGACCCACGACCTAATTGTTTTCGCCACGGGGTCCCACCCTATGATTTGAGTACCCTGGAGATCGACCTTGTCTTGGATCAAAACTGTGAAAGCCCCCATAATGAAACTGTTGTTTCTCGCCCACTGATACACGGTATCAAGGGTCGCATTTTCGTCCCTGTCGATCCATTCCCCGATTAGCCACTCAAGGTCCTTGAGGTGCTGGTAAGATACGGAACCTTCTTCCTCCCTGACGCTAGTGAGCTTCCATGCCCCACCTTTCTTGACGTACGCGGCTATATATTGGGTTTCTTCGGGACCTTGACCGGGGCGTGTGACAGTTGCGGTCCCTGTTTCCATTGCACGATTGGGAGATGGAAAACGTATAGCCGAAGTCGAGGCCTGAAGTTGCACATCTTTGTTTTCGGCAAAGAAGGACTTTAAAGCTGCTTCGATCTTCTTGCGGCCTTTGAAGCGCTCACCCGATGGAGCGACATACTCCCCATCATCGCTCCATTGTGCAGCCACTGCCGCGGCATCGCCTCGATTGAACGCCTCTACGTACGACTGGACAGCTTGCCGGATAGCCACTTCATCAGGCGACTGCTTTTGCTGTGCCACGGACACAGTTGCTGCAAGAAATACTCCCAGAATTGCCAGAATTATTGATATCTTCGTCATGATAAGTTCCCCCGTTTCCTGCCAAATCTCGGGCATGCATCAATATTGTTAATGACCCTTAATGTTGACTTTCGATTCGCCCTGGTTAACCGGAACTTCCTGACTCCTGCTCAGACTTATTTTTCAGCCTTACCAGCAGCCATTCTTGTGTCCGTTCTTTTCCAAAGTGCATCAGGGCTGGAGCTTGATCCTTCGTGAGGTTTGCCAAGCCTGTATCAATCACTGTGCTCTTGTTGTCCCCAATTGTCCACGCTGCTCGTTGCGTCTTCTTGTCTACCGCTCCGTGAACAGGCAGAGTTGTATCAGTCACCGTATTGTAGCAATTGCCTCGTATGATGCCCTGATGGTTGACTGCCAACTGGAAAATCATGGTAGGGTCGGTCTGTTGACCCTGCACCATTCCGAACACTCCCAGGGGTAACCAGTTGGCTTGGTCATCCTGCTTAGCATCGCCGGAAGCTGCCAGCGAACTGGCCTGATCGTAATACTGGGCCTCGGTCCCCGCGGGCTGGCCCTCCACGTACACATTGCCCCCCTGATACAGGACCGTGGTGCCGTAATCGTACGCTTCGGGCTCCGAATCGCAGCCCACCCAGTCCGAGGCGCTGCTCCAGCTCGCAGGAGCCCAAACCGAGGCGCCAAGAGCCGCTGCACCCCAGGCGTTCGCATGGTTTGCATACCAGGTCGGCGTGAACAGGTTGTGCCTGCTAAACTCGTTTCTCACCAACCAGCCTTGCCCGGCGGCAACATTTTGTGGGATGTAATTCAGATTCGTGCGAGACGCAAAGGCGGCAGTTCCTCCCCGCGGGCCTTCCACACGACCTGCGGTCACGCGCGCTCCTTCAAATCCACCACCAGCAAGAGGGGGGGCAACGTGGCCAAGCCCCGCGTCGGTAGGCATTCCGAGGAACTTATCCAACTGAGTGCGAGATACTCCGGCAGCGTCACCAATCCGACCGTTATCAAAGTCCTCGCGACGACTCCAGTTATCTCCCGAAAAGCTTCTAGCTGCCTGGGGGTGATAGGCGTTGCTCTGCCATCGATCCGTGTCGCCGGCACGGAAATCGTCAAAGCGTTGAGCACCAGATTCTCGAAATCCGCCAGTGTCAAAGCTTCGGTCGCGTAACCCACCGCCGGCAAATCCGCCTTCTCGGAATCCCCCAAAACCACCCCGATCAAAGCCTCCCCCACCAACTCCGCCTCCCCTGAATCCTCCAAAGCCTCGGCCCAGGGCATCTCCAAGGGGAAGAGCCACAACCAATAACGCCGCGAGTAGGAACATCATGGATTTGTTCATTTTCGACCCCGTATTGAAGTTCTCTTCTGTGAACCTCATTAGCTTATGATGAAAGTGTTTCTGAAATTTGAGAATGCTCTCCTATTGGGGTTTTCGTTTCAATACCACCGCTTCCCCATCGTTCAAGCTCTGACCGGCCACCCTTCGATTGACGGATTGCCTGGAAAAACTGTTGGCATCAATCCTAGAAATGACGTCCGTCGATGTGGTGAGAGCGCCGTGGGGCATCACTCCACCCGATTCTATGACGATTCCTTTTTTCAGAAGCCTCCATTGCCCTCGGCCATAGCCTCCGGTGGAATCAAAGCTCCAGGAAATCACGTCGCCTGACAAAGGATCAAGGCCGATGATCTGGATACCCGACCTGATCGGAGTATCCTGGTCTCTAACGCTGTACAAGAGTTCGATGAACTTCTTATCCGCAATCCATTTGAAACTGAGGTCCAAGGTCCTGGAGTCCTTTGCCGCGATCCAGTCCCCAATCAACCACTCAAGATCTTCGAATGTTGGACGCGGGGACAAGGGAGCGGACCGCTCTCGAACACTGGCCATGAGCCATTTGTTCCCTTCTTTTAAATGAATAGCCGTGTAAGAAGCCCTTGAGACAACGTCTCCGCCTGCATTCTTGACGAGCGCAGTACCATCCTCTATGGCGGATTGACCACCCACGACCTTGACGGAAGAGATGGAAGTCTCCATCTTCAGGCCTGGATTTGCTGCGAAGAATGCGGCATATTCCTTCTCGATTGTATCTCGTCCACGAAATACCCGGCCGGTCTCGTCGACATATTCACAATCAGTGGTCCAGAGGGCTCCGATCCCTTTAGCATCACCCTTATTGAAGGCCGTGACAAATTCTTCCGCTGCCGCGCGAATGGCCTTTTCGTTAGCAGCCTGAGAGCTTTGTGCTTGAGCGGAAAGTGGCGTCTTGTCTGCCCCTTTCTTGCCTTCCGCCGCGAAACAGGCTCCAGTGCCTACACTCAGAATTAACAAAGTCACTAGTATCGTATTTTTCATGAAATGCCTTACCTTCCTTGCACACCCGCTAACGGACACATTGTGGGGTGTTCCTTGTGCTGGGGTTCCGACCTTCTTCAGGATCGATTCATTCCTCGGCGCTCGCCCCTTTGATTGACGAGACACGATCACCCAAATTCATAGCAGTCTCTTTCCCAGCGTTCACTACAGAACCAGGCGTAGCTTCATTCTTTGAAGCGAACGGACAGCCCTGCTTTAGGCTGCACGTTCCTCCATCAGTCGCTACCGATAGTCGTGCGCCGCGGCGACCGCCTCTTCCTTGATCGCCTGCTCCTCGGCTGTTAACTGCTCCGGGCCCAGATTGTAGGTAACCTTGTCGATCGTGCCCGTGAACCGGAACGGCAGCTTGTAGCTGTCATCGACCGGCGTGCGGGTATCGAGCCCGATGTCCAGCGACTCATCGATGGACATTAGGAAGGGGATGGTGTGCTCCATTTTCTGGTGCGCGAGCACCCTGCCATCGACGGAGAGCGTACCAGTGCCGCCTTTCCCGAAGCCGGGTCCGTCATACTTGAAGTCGAAGACGATGGCGTGCTTGCCAGGCTTGAGGGAACGCCCCAGCCAGTCGCGGGCGCCGACGCCCCCTTCCCAGCGGTACTGTTTCAAGTCAAGCAGGTTATAGACGAAGACCGGCTTGCCCTTGAGCAGGTACAGTGCGTAGCCGCCGAAGCGGCCACCCATCGTCGCGATCATGCCCTCTGCGCCGGCCTTGGGCACCGTGATCTCCGCGGTGATCGTGTAATCACGGTTCAGCAGGCTGGGCGCATTGGCTACGGGAATTCCGACATTTTCACCGTGGTAGGTGAACGTCGTGCGCCCGGCCGTCCCGCTGGGCCGCGGGGTGATGATACGCGGGAGCACCGAGTTATCCAACGGGAAGACCTGGTTTTTGTTTGCCTCTGCTACGAACAGTGCCTGCAGTTCCTTGAGCTTATCGGGATTCTTGGACGCCAGGTCATTGTTCTGCGAGAAGTCTTCGGCGATGTTGTACAGTTCCCACTTATAGTCCATGACGTCCGGCATCTTGGCCGTGCCGAGGAGCCAGGGCGGGGCTGGCGGTGTCGTGCAGGCATACCAGCCGTCGTTGTAGATGCCGCGATTGGCGAACATCTCGAAGTACTGGGTCTGGCGCTTCGACGGCGCGGTGGCGTTCGCCTTGTCGAAGGTGTACACCATGCTCACGCCCTCGATGGGCTTCTGCTTGATGCCGTCCACCATTTCAGGCGCGTGGATACCGGCCGCTTCCAGGATCGTCGGCACGATGTCGATGACATGATGGAACTGGTGGCGGATGGCACCCGGATCGTTGATGTGGCCGGGCCACGAGATGACCATGCCTT
>DATKMG010000107.1:0-8753 GCA_035541995.1 Terriglobia bacterium | reverse complement strand
TCAAAGCTAATCCCAATGTCTCAGGATAGCACACGAAGGGAGGCAGAGGACTCCCGTGCTTTTCCGAGCGGAGCTTAACGTTCCGGGAATTGAAGATTCGGACAGGCAATTTTGAACCGATTGGCATGGGAACTCCTTTCCGTTTCGTAGGCAAGAGCATGAGAAGATGCACTCTAATGAAAACATTGTTTTTGTGGAGGGTCGCACGGGTGATCGCCGTCACCCGTCGTGACCCCGGCCCCGACGAAGCGGGGCCCTCCAGTATTTTCATCGACCCTGCTTAATCACCTCCATCATCCCCTCATGGAGGAGCCCGTTGCTCGCCAGGATGTTGTCTTCATAAATGGAAAAGGCTTGCCCATCGAAATTGGACACTCGGCCCCCTGCCTCAGTTACAATCAATATCCCCGCAGCGGTGTCCCATGGGTTCAGACGCAATTCCCAGAATCCATCAAATCGCCCCATCGCAAGGTAGCAAAGATCGAGGGCAGCAGAACCATCACGCCGGATGCCCAGGGAGGCGTGAATGAAATTGCCGAAGAGGCCTAGCGCCTCCTCCGGGTCCTTTTGAATGTCATAAGGAAAGCCTGTGGACAACAGCGCCTTTTTGAGAGTGGTCACTTTGGAAACCTGGACCCTTCTGTCATTCAAGTAAGCCCCGCCCCCTTTTTCAGCTATAAACAGTTCTTCCAGGATCGGATGATAAACCGCTCCCGCAATAACTTCTCCTTGCTTCTCTAGAGCGATGGAAACAGAAAAGAAGGGATAGTCGTGTGCATAATTGCTGGTCCCATCCAAGGGATCAACCACCCACTTATAGTCGGAGGATTTTTCCATGCAGCCGCCTTCCTCCGCCAGGATCGAATGGTGCGGGAAACGCGAACTGAGCAGAGCGACAACCAGCTTCTCGGATTGCTTGTCGGCTTCGGTGACAACATCGATTTCGCCTTTGTATTCGATCTTTTTCTCTTTTCCATAGTACTGCCTCAAGACCTCGCCACCGAGCTTGGCAGCCTCCACAGCCACACGCAGGTAATCTTCCATCGACCCTCTCTTTTCCTCCACGATCTCGCTGACAGCACCACCCGTGCCTAAAGATGCAATCAGCGGTTGACTCTATGCTGCAACAAGCAGATACTATCAGATTAAGAACGCGCCGTTCATCCCATTCCTTGAGTTTCCGGCTTTTTATCATGGCGAGAGGTTGGGAAAGTAAATCGATTGAAGAACAGATCGAGGCTGCCCGGGAGGCGAAACCCTTGGCCATTAAGCCTGAGACTCACCCCGAGGATCTAAACGACGAGAAACCGTCTCGTCAAAAGGAATCTCTAATACTTGCCCGTGCCCGCATTCTCAAGGATCTGCAGACCACAGAGAATCCCCGCTATCGAGCTTTCCTGGAGTCGTCCCTTTCTGCCATTGAACAACAAATCAAAGAAACAAAATGAGAGCCAGAGTAAAGTGGTTGGGATAAAGCCCGCGACTTGACGATAGTCCATGAAAAAGTCAAAGCCCTCGATTCGATTGTATTGTTGGAATGTCAACGGAATCCGCGCCGTGCAGAAGAAGGGGTTCTTTCCCTGGTTTTGCGGGGCATCACCCGACATACTTTGCCTTCAAGAAACCAAGGCCCAGACAGACCAGCTTGAAAAGTCCTTGGTGGAGGTAGAAGGCTATGAGAGCTATTGGTGCAGTGCCGAACGAAAGGGTTATAGTGGGGTGGCGACATACACCCGTCGTAAGCCTCTCTCAGTGAAACAGGGATTTGGAATTCCCGAATTCGATAGCGAAGGGCGAGTCCTGATCACAGAATTTCCTGAATTCACGCTCTTTAACGTCTATTTTCCCAATGGCAAGAGGGACCAAGTCCGACTTGACTTCAAAATGGAGTTTTATCGGGCCATTCTTCAACACTGGGAAGGTCTACGCAAAGCAGGCAAACGGCTAGTCATTTGCGGAGACTATAACACGGCCCATAAGGAAATTGACCTTGCGCGACCTAAAGAGAACGCAACTGTTTCAGGATTTCTCCCCATAGAGCGAGAGTGGATGGACGGGTTAGTCCGTTCTGGTTATGTGGACACGTTTCGCCTTTTCAATCAAGCCGCGGGCCAATACACATGGTGGGACATGATGACCCGTGCCCGAGAGCGGAACGTGGGCTGGCGGCTTGACTATTTTTTCGTCAGCCAGGACCTGACCCCGAAGGTGAACAATGCCTGGATCTGTCCCGAGGTAATGGGTTCAGACCATTGCCCTATCGGGCTGGAGTTAGAGTTGTAACCGGAACCGTGTCGATTTTAGCCGCCAGGATGAAATCACTTTCTGTTAACCCATCGATCTTGTGAGTCCAGATATCAATCCTAACTTTTCCCCAAGCCAGGTAAATGTCGGGATGGTGGTCCTCGCGCTCCGCAATCTCTCCTACCTCGTTGACGAACTTGAGGGCAGTGGCGAAGTCCGCAAACTTGAAGGTCTTAGTCAGATGATGATCTTCCACCGTGCTCCATTGAATCAGTTGCTCAAGTAATGGTTTGATTGAAGCCCCTCTCAAGGGCGGAACCCCGCCCCGGCAGGGAACACAACCTTTCCTGGCCAACTCCGTCATAGTCTTGCCTCCTGTTTCTGAAATCTTACCTTCCGCAGCCTAATCAGGCAAATCCTCCTTGGGCCGTCTTTGGTTGTTTGATTGTTTCCCGGGATGATGTAGAATACGTGTCCTAGTGGAACTGATAGGCTGAGTGGTATCTTGCAATCCGACGCATTCCTGAGGGGGAATCAAGGATGAAACGAAAAAAGAGAATACTAGTCGCCACAGGGGGAGGCGACTGCCCAGGTCTTAATGCCGTAATTCGGGCCATAGTCAGAAAAGCCACAGGGGAATATAACTGGGAAGTTGTTGGAAGCATCGATGCCTTCAATGGCGTGTTGATGGAACCCATGGAACTCCGCATTCTCGACATCGAGTCAGTGTCGGGCATTCATCAGCGTGGCGGGACTATTATTGGGACCACCAACCGCGGGGGTCCATTCCAATGGCCGGTGTTGCACTCTGACGGAACTTACACCTATGAAGACCGGTCCGATGAAATGATTCGTCGTTTGCAGTATCAAGGTATTGAGGCTGTCATCAACATTGGAGGGGACGGTTCACAAAGGATCTCGCAACAGCTCTTTGAAAAGGGACTGAACATAATCGGGGTGCCGAAGACGATTGACAATGACCTCTCCGCCACCGATTTTACATTCGGCTACCAGACTGCCCTGGAAATCGCCACAGACGCGGTTGACAAGCTTGTGACCACGGCCGAGAGCCACAAGCGCATGATGGTTCTGGAAGTCATGGGTCGTGATGCCGGTTGGATCGCCTTGGGCACAGCCATCGCTGGTGGCGCGCATGTAGCCCTCATTCCGGAAATCCCCTACCGTGTTGAGAGCATCATCAGCAAAATTGAGGAGAGAACTCGGCGCGGTCGCGGCCACGTCATTGTGGTCGTTGCCGAAGGGGCCCGTGTGATCGGTGGTGATGTAGTGTCCAGCAAAAGTAACGAAGTAGGCCACCAAGACAGAGTTCTGGGTGGCATTGGACGCCTCCTGATAGAACAACTCAAAGAGAAAATACCCGACCTCGACGCTCGTGTTACTGTCCTGGGGCACCTGCAGCGCGGTGGAAGCCCCTGTGCTTTTGACCGGATCCTTGCTTCGCAATTTGGAGTGGCTGCAGTTGAGCTGGTCAAGGAGCAGAAATTTGGCTTTATGGTGGCCTACCGACATCCCAATATTGTGGCTCTCCCGCTAAAGGAAATCGTCTCCACGTATAATCATGTCGCCCTCGATTCAAACTGGGTGTTGACGGCTCGCGGCTTAGGGATATGCCTGGGGGACTGAGCGGCCATGATGTCACTCAGGAACTCGCCACCTTCGATAATCTCTCGACGTGGCGTATTGAGAGTCGCACCAATTCTCCTGTAAATCTCCCCGATAGCTGCCAAGGTCCCGAGTTCCTGGCGCCGGCCTGAGGCTCTGCGCAGCAGCACTGACAAACAGAGGCGGCGCCATCAGGAAATCCTGACTAGGGGGTCTAATTGAACTTTTGCCTCCTCCATCCGATAAAGTACCTGAGCGGCTGATTTTTTCCCGCAACTTTTTGCCTGGTAGTGGGTTAAGAGGGTTGAGGCCATGGCAGGCGACAACTCGGATGTGGACCTAATGGTGCGAATCAAGCGGGGAGACCGGGAGGCCTTCAATGCACTGGTCCAAAGGTACCGTAAATCTCTAATTAATTTCATTTTTCGTTTCACATGCAATGAAGCCTCATCCGAAGATCTGGCCCACGAGGTCTTTCTCAAGGTATTTCAGTCAGCAGCCCGATATGAACCGAAAGCCGAATTCTCGACATGGCTCTATCGCATTGCCAGCAACACAGCGCTGAATTTCATCCGGGATCAAAGGAATCGGGCTTCGGTGTCAATCGATGCCGATTCTGAGAAAGAATCCGGGATTCCCCGGATTGATCTCGCAGACCAGCGGGTTCTTGTCGAAGAGCAGTTGATTGTCCAGGAACGGGTTCGGACGATTCGAAAGGCGGTAGCCCGCCTCCCGGATCAGCAACGGTTGGCACTAGTTCTTACCAAGTACCAGGGTCTTTCTTTGAAAGAAGCAGCTTCAGTGTTGAAATGTTCTGAGCCAGCCGTGAAGTCATTATTATTCAGGGCTTATACTACTCTACGGGAGAGGCTGGTTTCAGTGGTATCGGTCTAGAGATGAGCGTTAGCCACCCGAATCACGCAGCGGAGAGACGGAGCGAGTAACCATGGATTGCCGGAGGATTCAAGATAGCCTTTTTGAACACCACCAAAATAGACTTTCAGGAGGCTTGACGATTGAAGTCAGGCATCATCTGGACGTCTGCCCGGAATGCAGGTCACTTCTGGAAAGCCTTAAGCTGGTGGATGCGGAACTGGACCGATTCGGAGAAATTACCTCTTCTCCTTATTTCGATCAGAAACTAAATGTCCGCATTGACGAGCTGGCCCGACAATCCTGGTATTCCGGCTTGTTCCGACTGCTTAGGCAACCCTATGTTCTCAGTTCTGCATTTCTCCTTCTGGCGACGGTGTCCTTGTGGATAGGCATCCGCCATCAGCAGGCGGCAAGACTGAAGAACCTGGAAGATGTCATCCGGGTCCAGGAGAAATACCTCGGCTCCGGGTCTGGCACGGAAGTTCCCCGAGAAGCATCGCCACATACAGCTCAGCACCCTGTTTCACCTCCCGAGGCAACAACCGGTCAATCGCCTGCTGGAGCGGAGCAGGTAATCCCTGACCAGGACAGAGCCGTGATCGAGAACTTCGATTTGCTGGAGAACTACGAGACCCTCAAGAATCTCGACCTGGCAGATTCACAGGCAAGTACGGAAACAAATTGATGCGCTTCAGATTTAGAGCTTTGCGTTGGGCGTTGATGCTGCTGGGCTGTGCTTCTGTGGTCCTGCCGAATCCGGGCGCTAATCTGGCGCAAGCGGGAAATAGACAAGTCGCAAGCGCCCAAATCAAGAACCCGAGCCCGAATGCAGTTCGCCCCCACCTATCTGCTGAAGCGGATACCATACCCAGCCCCCCCCGTCAGAACCGAAACCTGAGTCCAGAGGAGCGCAAGAAGCTTCGCCAAAAGTACGAACAATTTAAACAGCTGTCACCCCAAGAGCAGGAGAGGCTGCGGGAACGATTGAGGGAGTTTCAGGGCCTTCCTGAAAACGAGAAAGAAAGGCTGCGCCGTCGCAACGAGTACTTTCAGAAACTCACTCCGGAACAACGTCAGCGGTTGTTGAGATTTCAGCGACGCTGGGAAAACCTGCCTCCGGAGAGGCGCATGCGAATCCTGGAACGTACCGAGCGACTACGCGGGCTGCCGCCAGCGCAGAGGGAACAAATCCTCAATAGAATGCCTTTCTGGCAAAGAATGGATCCTCAAGACCGCCAGGCCTTCCTTGATATGCTGAATCTGCCTCCTAATAGGCCTCAAGGCCCATAGCTGCTACCATCGGAAATTTGACTGCATTTCTGACAACGTTTCTTTGATTAATTAGATCTCAAGGTATGCCCATCGCCATCCTGCTCACTGGCTTTTTGCCACACAAAGACTCGGCAACATGCCGAAACCTGCAGCGGCAAGAGCCCGAAATATGGTAAATATGTTTGCGGTGATTGGAATGCTACACTTCATGAACCTGAATGTCAAGCAGTTTGGGGGGTGCGCAAGGTCAAATTAGTTGCGGCTCATTTATTTGTGTTAGACTGCACTGGACCTGGCGCAGCAAGTGACACAGGCTAGGAGAGTGTACTTCCATAAGAGTGCGCCATGACCTATTTAGGTCAATACGGTCGATGAAAATTACATCCAGCCCACGAAGTGGGCGAAGGAGAGTAGCCCAGGGCAAAGCGAGCGACGGCGGTCGCGTAGCGATTTATGGCGAGCGCCGCCCTGGGTCATCGTGTACACCCGACTCTTACTCCTCGATCAGGCGCGGAGAAACGCCTCTCAGGCGTTTCATGTCCCCGCGCCTGATCGAGGAGTTGAGCTCTATTTCGGAATCTTATTCCCAGGGCGTCGCGGCCGGCAGTCGCCTTCGGCTCCTGCTATTCGTCCGCTGTGCCCTGGGCTATTTTCTTATGGCCCTTCAGGCCATTTTCATGAAAGTTTTCCATTGAATTAAAGGAATTCCTATGCCTTATCCGAGAATCTTTAGAGTTCAGCAGAATTTTGACGCAACCCATATTGGTGATATTCCCGGGGAGGTACGCCGAGAAATGTCCCGGCTCGACATTTCGACTCTTCTGAAGGCAGGAGACACTGTGGCAGTGACCGCCGGCAGTCGGGGAATTGCCAATATTGCCACCATTATCAAGAGCGTGGTCGACGAACTCCGGGCACTCAAGACCCTTCCCTTCATTATCCCGGCGATGGGTAGCCACGGAGGCGCGACTGCCGAAGGACAAATCGCAGTATTGGAACGCTATGGGATCACCGAGGCGTCAATGGGCGTGCCGATTCGGGCAACCATGGAGACCGCGCAAATCGGGGAAACCCCCCAAGGGATCCCTGTGTTTGTGGATAAATTTGCTCTTTCGGCCGACCATATTGCAGTCGTAAATCGCATCAAGCCCCATACAGACTTTGACGGCGAGATTGAAAGCGGAACCACTAAAATGATGGCCATCGGCCTGGGAAAGCGCCAGGGGGCGATCCACTACCACCGGGCCAACATTCAGTATGGCTACTACACCGTGATCACCAGTGCGGCAGCGGTGGTCCTCCAGAAATGCAAGATACTTTTTGCATTGGGGATCGTCGAGAACGCATATGACCAGACCGCAATCATAGAGGCCATGTCTCCGTCTGAAATCTCCACCCATGAGAAACAGCTCCTGCGCCAGGCCAGAGCTTTTCTGGCCCGAATTCCCTTCGACTTTGGAGATGTCCTGATTGTCGACGAAATGGGGAAGAATATCAGCGGAACCGGCATTGACACGAACGTAGTCGGAAGGACAGTCTCCCAATGGGAGAGACCCCCCATCAGACCGCGTTTCAATCGAATCGTAGTAAGAGACTTGTCCCCTGATACCTATGGCAATGCAACCGGCGTTGGGCTGGCCGATATTGTCACGCGCAGGTTAGTGGATAAAATTGACTTCAAGCCCACCTACATCAACGCTATCACCAGTACAAACGTAGAGGGATCGAGGATTCCCTTGACCTGCGCCACCGATCAGGAAGCTGTCGAGACGGCAATTTCCACCTCTGGTGTGACCAGTGCCGAATCCTGCCGGCTGGTATGGATCAAGAACACTCTCAAGCTGGATGAGCTCATCGCCTCAGAATCTTACCTAGACGAGATTCAAAGCAAGACTCAACTGCGGGTCATCGAACCCTTAGGGGAACTTGCCTTCACCAAAAGCGGAGACCTGGCAGCACGTTTTCAGTAGGATCGTCCGGACTGGACCATTACCGACGCCAGTTCGATCGCGTGGATCAAGCTGTCCGGGCTAGCCATCATCTTTCCTGCAATATCGAAGGCCGTTCCGTGGTCAACGGAAGTACGAATGATGGGCAGGCCAATCGTGATATTGACTCCCCGGTCAAACCCTATAAGCTTTAATGGAATGTGTCCCTGGTCGTGGTACATGGCAATTACCAGGTCAAACTCCCCTCGATCCATCCGGTAGAAAACGGTGTCAGGAGAAACTGGTCCACTAACATTTAGCCCCAGTTGCTGCGCTTCCTGAACGGCGGGTGCAATTTCGTAGATCTCCTCGTCGCCGAAAAGTCCTCCTTCTCCGGCATGCGGATTCAGAGCTGCTACCGCAATTTTCCCCTTTGTCACCTGAAGTTGTTCCAGAGCTTTGACAGCATAGCGAATCGTTTCCAGAATACGTTGCTTTTTCACGAATTTGAGGGCATTGCACAGGCTCAGATGGGTCGTGAGGTGCATAGCGCGAAGGTGATTGACCACCAGCAACATTCGAACTTCAGAGACTCGGCACAAGAGGGCCAAAAATTCCGTATGACCGGGGACTCCAATGCCAGCCAACTGAGCCGCTTCCTTATGGATCGGTCCGGTTACTACGGCATCGAGTCGCTTTCGCAGACATAAGTCGACTGCCCTGCGGATAAATTCCAATCCTGCCAGACCGCACTCCCGGCTTACCCGGCCCACTAGGGACTTCGAGAAATTTATGTTTTCCAAGTTGACA
>DATKMG010000106.1:0-2586 GCA_035541995.1 Terriglobia bacterium | reverse complement strand
GTCACGGTGACAGGTCTCTCTTCATTGGTCGCCCATTCGATGGCGTTGCGCAGCAGCCTTGCATGATCTACGCACAGGACTTCCCAGAAGGTTCGGTCGATGTCCCAGGGAAAATAGATGATGCGGCTCTGACCCAGTTCTCGCAAGTAGAGTTCGCGAATTGTCGTGTGAGGAACACGCGGGTAGACGTCTTCCATGGGCAAATCCGGATAGGACGGTATTAAGGTAACCGGAGAAGGGAACTCGGCGAGCGGTTCCACCTCGAGCCGCCAAACACCATTAATAATTCGTGTGGTATTTTCCAAACCAGCCAGCACAGGGTGGAATTTCCCCGAAGCTGGGTCAGGATTCAAGCCAAGGTACGAATTCTGCATGGGCCCTTCCAGCTTCCCTTTCCAGGAAACCCCGAATAGTCTGGTGAGTCTGAAGTCCTTGCGCCTCACTCCCCACTGGTCGTAAAGCGATGTCTCAAATGTGGCTAGGAGGCTCCCTCCACGTTGGACATAAGCTCCCAGCGACTGACACTGTTCATCCGAGAGGGCCGCAATGTTGGGAAGAATCAGGAGTTTGAAGGGGTCCAGATGTACCGCGTCGAGCAGGCGGTCATGCACCTTTTCGAATGGGATACGGGCTTCAATAAGTGCTTGATACATTCCCGACTCATGCTCTCCATTCCGTGCCTGGGGACGAGAAGGATTATAGTACTGGCGAGTCTGCTCTGAGTAAACCATCCCCACTCGAGCCAGAGGAGCTTCATTGCGCAGATAACGTTCAATGTGGTAATGCCGTTGGTAAATGTCCTCCACAACCTTGAGCCAGCGTTTGTCGTACAGGGTCCCGGAGAACTTTGTAAACCAGGGCCTCATCCCATTGGCAATGCCATCCGCCACCCAGATACGGATTTCGGCTTCGCTCTGGACCGAGTCTTTCCACCGATAAGGTTCTTCCAGTCCGACACTAAAGATGCCTCCAATTGGCTTGCGTCCCAGGGTGGCCCGGTATTCTTTCACAGTACTGCCATTGGCCCAGGGTGCCGTGAGACCGCGCCTCCCCTGATGGTCAATGAACAGGATATCTGCCAGTTCTCCAGCTACTTTCAAATCCGGGAACCCATTGGGGACATATCTTGCTTGAGGATTGATTTTGCGAATTTCGCTGTCCCACAAGCGGGCCAGCTCTGTCAATCGCTGCAGGCGCCAGGCCAGATAATTGCGGCGAGCCGGGTCGAGCGGATCCGATGTCTTCGGCAACTCCATGCCACAAGCCGCGCGAAAGTTGCTCTGGCAATGCTGGCAATAACAGTCGCCGTGTCCTTCCCAGCGATTACAGAAGATACCGTCGACCCCGTAGAGTGTCATGATCTCCCGGTGGACTGCCGTCATGAACTCAAAATTGTAGGGGCCCAGGGCACACGTGACCCATAGGTCAGGATTGGCCCAATGTCGCCGTTTGCGGCCTTCGGCGTCGACGGCGATCCAGTCAGGATGAGCATCGCACACATCCTGGCGAACGGCATGTGGATCGGTACGCGCCAGAACGTACATGTTCACCTTTCTGCAACCGGATAGCAGCTGGCCGAAAGGATCGGAGTCTTTCATCCAGTCACTGCGATGGTGCAACGGAATTTTGGTCGGGTAGTAGGCCACGATCCCACCCGCACTGAGACAAGCCGCATCGGAATGCGTCCGTTTGAAGTAATCCAGCCAGAATTGCGGATCAAACCGGCCCGGATCGTTTTCTACCAATGTCAACTGGGCCCAGCGCATGGGCTTGTCGAACCAGGTCCCATTGGCTGACGATTGAATTTCAGAGATCGTTGCACGAACACCTCCAGATCCAACCGCTAAACCAGCTAGAGCCGAAGACTTCAAAAACTTTCTGCGACTGAAAGTGTTTCCTGTTAGCTTCATAAGAGCCTCTCGTGCCCCTTGCAGGGGACCACGTAGCATGAAAACGGGTCTTCCCCTCTGCCGACGAGGTGCAGGGGCGGGTTGTTTCGATTATGACGAACCCACCCCCGGAGCCGCAAGCGGCTCCCCCCCTCCAGAGGAGGGGATTTTCAAGAGAGCCATCCATGCCGCTGGGCCGCACCGCCGAGGATGAAAATGTTGGCGGGTCAAGTTCCACGAGGCCGGAGAGGCCGACAAACACTATCGGCCTCACGGAGTTCGGCCCTCCAAAAACCTCATTTTCAGAGGAGCGTCCCATGACCTAGTCAGGTCAGCACGGTCGATGAAAAAGGCATTGGTAGCCACGATTGATTCGTTCTTCGCATCAATCGTGGGCATTTCAAAGGGATCAAAAGGCCCACGGTAACTGCCCAAAGCGCAGTAACCGTGGCTACCCAAACTCCATTTTCGTTCATAGAAGTGCCCCGGAGCCAGCCTGAAATGCATCTGTCAAGTATTCGCGCTTGGCAAAAAATATCTTGACCTGACTATAGCTTCACAGTTCAAGATGATTATAGGAGGTTTATATGATCGCATCTGATGTTAAACGATTTACGCATTCCGGAACCGTGTCCGTAACTGCCTCCCCAGACAGAGTTTTCCCCCTGCTTTGCCCGGTTCGAGAATACGAATGGAT
>DATKMG010000105.1:0-6820 GCA_035541995.1 Terriglobia bacterium | reverse complement strand
TGACGCGGGATGCCGACCCAGTGATCCAGGAACTGGAAGCGGATGATTTGTTGGAGACCGTTGAGGAGAGCGTGCGTCAACGTCGTTTTGGCAGTGTGGTCGGCTTGACGGTCAAACGCGCCATGCCACAACGGATCCTGGAAATTTTGACGAGCAATCTGGAAGCGGATCCCAGGGATGTCTACACCGTGGAGGGCCCGTTAGGGTTGAGCAGTCTCATGAGTCTCTATGGCATCGAGCGCCATGACTTGAAAGAGCCTCCTTTTGTTCCACACATTCAGCCGGTATTGGAGAAGAGCGCTGAAGACGGGGAAATCTTCGCTGCCATTCGTCGAGGGCCCATCTTGCTTCATCACCCGTTTGACTCCTTCAAGCCGGTGGTTGATTTCCTCAATGTCGCTGCCACAGATCCGGACGTCCTTGCCATCAAGATGACTCTTTACCGGGTGGGGCGGAACTCTCCGGTGGTAGCCGCTCTGTTGAAGGCCATGGAACATAATAAGCAGGTAGCCGTACTCGTAGAACTGAAAGCGCGCTTCGACGAGGAAAGCAACATCCAGTGGGCAAGGGCTCTGGAAGCTGAGGGGGTCCATGTCGTCTATGGCCTGTTGGGCTTAAAAACTCACTGCAAGATTGCGCTAGTAGTCCGGCGGGAGGGCAGGCGCATTCGCCGCTATGTTCACCTGGCGACCGGTAACTACAATCCGGTGACTGCCCAGCTCTACACAGACATCGGTTATTTCACCTGCGATGACACTATTGGGTCCGACGCCACCGACCTGTTTAATTACCTGACCGGATATTCGGCCAAAGGGGACTACCAAAAACTGCTGGTGGCCCCGATCAACTTGCGAAGGCGATTCGAAGAATTGATTCAGCGAGAGATTGAACACCAGCGTAATGGCCGCCAAGGTCATCTCATTTTCAAGATCAACGCCCTGGTTGATAAATCGACCATCCGCATGCTTTATGAAGCCTCTCAGGCCGGGGTTAGGGTCGATCTGCTGGTCCGCGGAATCTGTTGCCTTCGCCCGGGCTTGCCAGGAGTCAGTGACAATATTCGAGTCATCAGCATTGTCGGCCGTTTCCTGGAACACACCCGCATTTTCTATTTCCGGAATGCCGGAGAGGAGGAAGTTTACCTAGGCAGCGCTGACCTGATGCCTCGGAACCTGAACCACCGTGTCGAGGCAGTTTTTCCGGTGGAGGATCCAAAATTGATTCGGTCACTGAGAGACGAGATCTTGGAGATCTACCTTCAGGACAATGTCAAGGCTCGTGTTATGGCTAGCGATGGAAATTACTCTCGCCTTGTGCCTGATGAGAAAACTCCCGCTCTAGGCAGCCAGTCCTGGTTTCTCCAGAATCGGCCCCCCAAGTCAGCCCGTTAGAGTATGGTCCCAAGGAAGCGGAGTTACCCGGGCACCAGGGGGCACTCACATTATGATTGACAGCCAAAAGCGGTTGAGATTAGACCTTGAATTGAGATCTAAGAAGCCGCGAGCCTGTCGCACGACTCGACCGCAGCGAACCGGGTTCGCCGGCACACAGGAGTCGCAATTCTCTCCGGGGCAAGGCACCAAATGAAATCTCCCCCAAAAGGCGCAGCATCAGGTGCTCGAGGCCAAGTTCTGCAATCGCTTAGTTGCTCGAATTCCCAATTCAAAGTCTGATCCCGACTATTCTAAGTACTCATAAGAGGTAACTCGTCTATGCGTAAGCTATCTTTCTTAAGTGTGTTTCTCGTTCTGGGCTGGAATGCAACAGGAGATGCGAAAGAACAAGTGCTCTGGCAATTGGGGAAGATAGACCACTCGGAACATGAATTTGCCGCTCCTCTCAATGCGGCAGATCTCAGTCCTGTCCGGGTTCGCATCGGTGAAAGCACGGCCGAGAAAAGCTGGCCGCGGTTCCATCCGGGCTCGGGGAATGGGAACATGGGAGGCAGGGCGCGTTCCTACATCATCGAGTTTCCGGTTGTGGGCAAGCCCATGGGTAGCTATTACTTGAATCTCGACCTTATTTTCCGGAATCCCCGGGTCCCCTTGATGGAAGTCAAGATTAACGGTCACACCGGCTACGTCCTCTTCGACCCCCAGCCCAGTCATGACCTCGCTGAAGAGGCCGATGCCTTTAACCCTATTCATTCGACCCAACATAAGAGAATCCTCTTGCCGCCCACGTTCTTTCATGCCGGGTCCAACGATCTGACCTTAACCTGCCTGGACGATCCGCCCGTCGTAACATTCAACGAGACTTCCGGAGGGCCCGGCGACTCAGGACTTTATTATGATGCCATCTCGCTTTCTCAGAACCCCGAAGAACCCTGGGCCGCAAAGACGATAGCAACTCTTAAACCGACAGTCTTTTATCGGAAGGGCTCCATCGAAACGAGGGAGAAGTGCTGGGTGGTTCTAGACGTACCATCCGGTTGGGTTGGAGGTAAAGCCAAGGTTGTAATGGGAGGTTTTTCGGGTACGGTCGAGATTCCCGGATCAATTGAATTTGGAGAGACGCGAGCAGAGATCCTGATCCCGGGCAGCATTCCGCCAGGAACGGCTCGCATTGAATTGATCCCATTGGCAAAAACGGGGGGACAGAAGGAGAAATCTTTCCCGGTCAATTTCGTCCCCGCTCGACGCTGGAAGCTTTACTATGCTCCCCATGTCCACCTGGATATCGGTTACACGGACTACCAGGCCAAAATTGCGGAGGTTCACGCCCGCAATTTTGACCGGCTATTGGAGGTCCTCGGAAACCATCCGGAATATCGTTTCAACATTGACGGTAGTTTTGCCCTGGAACACTGGCTCAGTACCCGTTCTGCCGGGCAGGTGAGCCAACTGGCAAAAGAGGCCTGTGCTGGAAGAGTCGGCCTTAACGCCTTCTATGCAAATTTCATGACGGGGGTCCTCTCTCAGGAAGAACTGTTCCGCGGTCTATACCTGGGTCAGCAACTTCAAAAGCGCCTGGGCATCTCAGCCGATACCGCCTGGGCAACCGACGTGCCTTCATATTCCAGCGCTCTTCCTTCGATCCTGGCTGCCACAGGAGTGCGTTTTTTTGTTGCCGCTGCGAACCAGACACGAGGACCCATGCTGGCGTATGGCCAGTGGAACCACAAATCTCCGTTCTGGTGGGAAGGCCCTGATGGGAAGCGGGTACTGGCCTGGTATTCATACCACTACCACCAGTGGCGCTCCTTGTTTGGCGCTTCTCCGTCTTTGGACTCAGCCAGTGACAGTCTGCCCATATTTTTGAGCCCCTATGAACGGAATGACTACAAGCCTGATGCAGTCCTGGTCTATGGCACTGATGTGGACAATGTGACAGCTAATTTCCTCGATGCGGACTTCGTGTCCCAGTGGAACCAAAAATACGAATTCCCTCAGATCGTCCCCTGCCGCTTTTCGGACTTTTTTGATTATATCGAGAAGAACTTTGCTCAAAGTCTGGCTATAGTTCGTGGGGACGGTGGCGCATACTGGGAAGACGGCGTGGGTACAATCGCTCAGGCAACTTCCACTTACCGCCAGAATCAAACGCGGGCGCTGGCAGCCGAGTCTCTGAGTTCTCTCGCCACCTTCCTTGATCGGAGGCTGCGTTTCCCCATGGAGCTTGACCTACGGATCTGGCGCAACCTGCTGCTCTATGGTGAGCACACCATCACTTCCTATCGTGGCCCCATGCAGCCGGGGCACGACGAAATGACCAAACAGACACAGGTAAAGATTAGCCGGACAACTGCAGCCAGCCAGGGAGTGGACGATTTAATGCGACTGGGGCTGAGTCAACTGGGTGAGCAAATCCCCACGAAGGGTCAGAACCTGGTGGTCTACAACCCACTCAGTTGGAGCCGTAGCGGTTTGGTGCAGTTTGAATTGGAGGATGGGCTGGCTCTTCTAGAAGTCGAGAAAGACCAGCCTGTCGAATGTGAGGTCGCAGAATCCGGGCCGGGTTACAAGACGATTCGATTTTGGGCAAAGGACATTCCCTCGTTGGGTTATCGTGTGTATCGATTGGTACCGGGAAAGCCTCTTTCTCAAACGATGCAATCCAACGAAAAGCACGTTCTAGAGAACCGCTATTATCGTGTGACTTTTGATCCTGAGCACGGGGCTATTAGCAGCCTCTTTGACAAAGAATTGAACCGAGAGCTGGTTGATGCTTCAAGCTCTTACCGACTAAACGAATACCTCTATGTCAGCGGCGGCGGCAGCGAGGCCGACCGGGGTGAAGGGCCCGATGCCACTCAGCTGACTCATTTGGCTCTCTCGTTGCCACTTGCTGAACTGCAAGTGCATTCAGCCAAGGAAGGTCGGCTTGTTTCCGTTCGACAGACACCTTGGGGGCAGGTGGCCCGGCTCACTGCGCGCTCGGTTCACACTCCCGCAATTGAATCGGAAATCCTATTGCCCGATCAGGCCAAGCGAATCGAAATCGTCAACCGCGTGCACAAGGATCTGGTTTATGCCAAAGAGGCTGTCTATTTTGCGTTTCCCTGGGCGTTTTCGGAGCCATCGTTCCGCTTTGACAGCCAATTGTCCTGGTTGAATCCGGAACGAGATCTCCTGGCAGGAGCTGACGTGGAATGGTTCTCGCCCCAAAATGCGGTCATTACTTCAGACGGCACGGCGGAGGGATTGGTGGCAGGTCTGGATGCTCCGCTGTATAGTCTGGGAGACATTAATCGGGGACGCTGGCCGCAAACCTTCACAAAATCTTCGGCTGCCGTGTTTTCTTATGCAATGAACAACTATTGGTTCACCAACACGCCCCCTGGCCAATCCGGAGATTTTCAATTCCGTTACGTGCTCACCAGTGCTCGGCAGTTTCAGCCCTCGCAAGCTGAACGTGAGGGCAGGCAAGCTCGGATCCCGCTCGAAATCGATCATGTGCGCCATTTCGACAAGATAGCTGATGATGTCGGCAACCTGCCTGCAGGAGCCGCTAGCTTGGCCTCCGTAGAGCCAGACAACCTTATCATCAACACTCTGAAAGTTTCTGAGGACGAAAAAGGTCTGATTGTGCGAATCTATGAGACAGCCGGAAGTTCTGGAAAAGGAAGGCTCTTTCTTCCTTTCATAAATATCAATTCAGCTAATGAAGCCAATGCCCTTGAAGTGGAGGGAAAACCTCTTACTGCTGACGCACATCAAGTCCAGTTTCACATCGAACCCCATCAAGTCTTAACATTGAGGATTGCAGCTAAATAGAATAAATAACGCTAATGAGGCAGCCAAATGGGGAATTACATCCGTCAGGAGGCCAATGTTTAAAGCAATGCGGACATCATTCATCTGATCTCCGCCATCCGAGGGTTTTTCGGGAGACTCCCTAACCTACAAACAGGGGACTCCTGACGGAGTCCCGCTTGAAGACTGACCCATTACCGATGACGCCTCTAATCCGCTGAGCTGTGTTGCAGGTTGGTGAGCATCTGGGATCGAAGAGGTCCATGATGATGAGGAAGCGATGGATTAACTTGGCATTATGGGGCATGACCTGGACAGGGAGCGGCCTGCTGGCTCTCGGAGTTCAGACTTCGTTACTGGCCGAAAGTCCTTTACGGATAACCATCCAGGATGACTATGTGTCTGTTCATTCAGCCCAGCACCTCTTGCTTCGCTATCATTACCAGAATGTTCCTTTTAAACCCTACGTGCAGGACCTCATCTCGCCGCGCGGGTTTAACCCTCTTCTCGATGCCCCAAAGGATCACCTCCACCACCATGCGCTGATGTTTGCCCTGGATGTCGACGGGGTCAATTTCTGGGAAGAACAACAGGCGCCAGGCCGTGAGCGACACAGGTCCTTTACCGACATGACTGTCCGAAGTGAAAAGGATGTCGCCTGCGCAGGATTCACGGAGCAGATTGATTGGATCAAGCCCGATAGTAATGCTTTGCTGCTTCAAGAAAGTCGCACTCTCCGGGTTCCTCAGGTCCAAGGAACAGAAGTCACCTTACTAGTCTGGGAGTCCCAACTGAAGGTCCCCCCAGGAAAACAATCGTCCACTCTCTCGGGATCTCATTATCATGGGCTGGGTATGCGCTTCATCGAAGCGATGGATGCCATCGGAGAATTCCGAAATGCCGATGGGACTGCCGGTGAGATCTTCCGGGGTGAGGAACGATTGGCGGACTCAATCTGGTGTGCTTACACTGCTGAGGTCGCTGGCCGGCCAGTGACTGTGGCCATGCTGGGCCATCCCGAGAATCCGCGGCGGCCGGTGACCTGGTTTACCATGGCTCGCCCATTTGCCTATCTTTCTGCAACCATGAAATTGCACAAGGAGCCGCTGCAAATTTCGCCAGATCAGCCATTGAAGCTCCGTCACCTTATAGCAATCTGGGATGAGAAGGCCCCGAACTCTTCGATCGATAAGCTTTATCAATGGTGGGTTAGTTGGACTAAAAGCGGAGCTCGATCAGCCCCATAGATCACAACTCTCGACGAAGTGATGAACGAACTTGGAGACAGCTATGAGGCTCGGGGTTCACGAAGAACCATCCATCAGACAGTGGTGGAAAGCTAGAAGCCCAAGGAGGCTAAAATGTCGATTTCGCGCTTGGTGCCTGCATCGATTCATTCTTCTGTGACTCGCCGCTCTTTTCTAGAGAAGACCGTCAAGGGATCCATAGTGGCTGGAGTAACAGCCGCGTCGGTCCGTCGAATCCTCGGAAGCACACCCGCTGCCAATGACAGGCTCGGCGTCGGAGTCATCGGAACGGGAGGGCGCAGCGAGGCGCACCTGAAGACCTTGAGCTGGCTCAAAGACAACGGAGGTAACGTTGAGATTGTGGCAGTGTGTGACGTC
>DATKMG010000104.1:0-19516 GCA_035541995.1 Terriglobia bacterium | reverse complement strand
ATGAATTCGGCTGTTCCATCTCCAAAGTCCTTCCCATTGGCAGCCGGGAAGAGGTCCAGGATCGGCTGGCTACGTGGATCCACAGGAATTTCAGCCTGTCCGGGGATGAGGCCAAGGCGAGCGCTATCGTTGGGCACAATTGCCACTCGTGTGATGCCCTTGCGTTCACGCAGGGCTTCATAGCTGCCAAAAAGGAATGTCCGATTCTTAATGACCGGTCCACCTGCCGTGAAGCCGAATTGGTTGCGCCGGAAAGCAGGCTTATCCTGATCAAAGAAATTTCTTGCATCAAGGACGTCATTCCGCAGGAAGTCGAAGACTGACCCATGCAATTGATTGGTTCCCGACTTCGTCACCGCCAGAAACACACCCCCGGCAGCCCGGCCATAGTCGGCCCCGGGATTTGTAGTGAGGACTCTGAACTCCTGGACAGTCTCGACCCCTATCAACAAGCCCTGCGCACTCCCCGGAGTATTGTTCAAGGCGTCGTTGATGGTTGTTCCGTCAATGGTGAACAGGTTTTGGTTCGGTCGGGCACCAGCCAATGAAAAACGAGTTCCCCTGCCGGTAGTACCCGATTGCACACTGCTCCGGCTGTTGATAGCCCCCGGCTGCAGCAGAATCAATTGGGCCATGTCGCGTCCATTGAGGGGTAGATCTCGAATGGTCTTGCTGTCCATCAGGCCACTGATCGTCGAGGTGCCGGTCTCAATTCGACTTCCTTGGTCAGTTACAGACACTTGAGCTGTTAAAGGGCGGACCTTCAGCTTGAAATTGACCGACACTTCCTCCGCCACAGTCAGGGTCACTCCGGTCCACACCTCGGTGCTAAAGCCTTCCCGTTCCGCCTTGGCTTCATAGCGACCGGCGGGCAGGCCGTTTACCCGGTAGTTTCCACGGTTATCGGTGGACAATCGCCGTTGCTGCCCGGTATCCAGGTTTGTGATGGAGATTTTGGCGCCGGGGACGCTGGCGTCCTGGGGATCGGTCACATCACCGGAGATCACACCGCTGGTACTCTGTCCCATGCTCAACATTGAGAGCAATAGGACCTGAATAGAAATGCAGGCAATCGCGTTTTTGCTAAACGAAAGTAGTCGATGAATTTTCTTTTGCATAAGGCCCCCCGGAGATTGGCCAATCTCCCGAACGGCATAGACCCTCGCTGTGTTGGTTGGGTGCCTCTCGGAAAAGTAGCCCGACAGGGACTGGATCTCGAGGCAAAATAGTCTGGATAAAGAGCCCCCTTTTGTCTTAGCATTTCACTCACCAGTGAATGAAGAAGCTGACCTAATCGCACTATTTGCCGACGCATCAATCGATTAGCCTCTTAGATCTGGTCTGCGCTCCTAAAGCCTCCCGGGATCAGATGGAGGAAAAAGAGAAGTAAAGTTCTCATCTTGGCGCTTAAGGTGCACTCGAGTTTGTACATTCATTGCCTTTTTCCGGAATGGGATGAATTTGTTGTGAACCAAGTCTCTTGATTGCAACTCGGAACGACGATGAGAAGGCAAATTTATATGAGGAGGGTTATGTTTTCTCTAAATGATAATCCATTCGCGGTGCTAACGGCTGTAGTGGCTCCTGCTGTCCTTACCAATGCTTCGTCGGTACTTTGCTTGGGCACCAGCAATCGCATTGCTCGTGTCGTCGACCGAACACGAGTGGTGGCTGCAGAGATAGCCTCCCTGCAACCCGGAAACCCGGAATATCAGATCTGGGTTAATCAACTCGAACGGTTGCAGGTACGTTCTCAGCTGCTATTCAAGGCACTACGCATTCTTTATGCCTCCCTGGGGTGCTTCGCCGCGGCAGCCTTGATCTCGGTCATTGGATCCGCAATGGCATTTTACAGGCAGGATTTCGGGTTTCGGGCCTGCGCAGTAGTGGGTCTGGCCACCGGCACGTTCGGGGTCGCGGGGCTGGTTTGGGGCTGTGTGTCGATGGTCCGCGAGACGCGACTCGCTCTGCAAAACATTACCGAAGAGGCAGAACTGGCCCGTAGCCGCTACCGCCTGGGCAGAGAGGGGAGAAAATGAGGAACTATTCGTTGCAGTGGCTGAGCGCCTCCAAGTACCCACCGCCGCAGAGGTGGTAGTGGGAGACAGCGTATGGGACCTGCTGGCGGCCCGGCGTGCGAACGCTCTGGCGGTGGGACTCCTCTCAGGGGGATACGGCCGGGATGAGCTGGAACGGGCGGGCGCTTACCGGGTCTATGAGGATCCAGCTGATCTGCTGCGTCACCTGGGTGAGGTCGGCGTTATCTGCATCAACCAGGGCCAGATTTCCTGGGGCGTTCCCTCGATTGTGATCGCGCGAGTGGCAAGGAATGTGGGATTGGGGTCCAGTTCGTCTCCGGGCATTGGATTCTTTGCTTCCTCGTTGGTTGCGCCCCAACGAAGCTGGTACGGTCGTGCCTCAAATAGGTACACGACGACAACGATCCCGATCAGGCGCTTGCGAACTCCGCGAGCTGCGCGGTGTGTTTTGGTCCAGGGAAAATCACCCACAATTAATTGCGGATGCGCCCGATATGTTCATAGCTCTTCTGGGTGTGAAGCGCCTCTGTTGGCCGGGTACCAAGACCAAGACATGACCTCTTTCTCTCTTTTTATCCGCTTACCTCATCTCGTGCAGTAACTCTTTGGCCGGGCCAAAGTCAGGATTGAATCGTAGCACTTTGCGGAGGACTTGCCTGGCCTCCTGCTTTCCACCCTTAGCCCAAACGGCCTGAGCCAGATTCACACCTGCTTCGGTGAGTCCCGGGTTAGTATCTAAAGCCTTCTTCCAAAGCACGATGGCCTCATCCACCCTATTCCGTCGCGCATAAATGACTCCTAAATTGACGAGTGCCACCGTCGAGTGTGATTCGTTGAGCAACGCGCTCTCATACAGTGCAGTGGCACGGTCAAGGTCTCCCTTGCTTTGGTGAAAAAAGCCCAATCTTGTCAGAACCTCCGCATCGTTCGGATACCGTGGAAGCACTTCGCTCAAGAGACGAAAAGCTTCATCCGCATAAGAAGTATGACCGGGTTGCAGCGCCATTTCTGCATAAGCCAGAGCCAGCCCTCTCTGATCACTTTCCTTAGCACCGAACTGCACCAATTTTGCATCCGGCTCGGTCTTCTCCGCACGGTGGGACGGCTTGCGCAAGATACGATGATCCGTCAAAGCTGTATGTCTAATAGTCAGGACAGATATCTTCGGCATATGACATCCACGGCAGTCGCTATATTTGGCGAAATGACGCTTCAGCCCTTTTGAAGGCTCCTGTTTCAAATGACATGCCAGGCACTTCCCGCGAAAATACGCAGGAGCTTCTTCCATTGACGGGACCCAATGAGGATCATGGCAGCTCATGCAAGACATGCTGTCTCCGCTGCGACGCTTGCAGTGGCTTTGCGACATTGCTTCGACATGACTGATCGCCCTGGAGGAATATTCAGTCTTGCTTTCATAGACGAAAGACAGGACATACTCCGACAACAAGTCACCGGGCCTGAACATAACCAAATTCCTACCTGGCTGATTGACGCGCGATTCCCCGGACAAATGACATTGTTCGCAAATCGAATCCCGGAGGGGCGGAGCCAGCCGGATGGGATTGATCATGGGTGCACCACCCTTGACGTGCTCGCCGCCTGGGCCATGGCATTGCTCGCAAGCGACCCCAGCCTGCCCAAAAGGTGGTGATTCATAACCGTTCTGGGTTCCATTGATCGGCTTCACTTGGCCGGCATGGCAATAAAGGCAACTAGGCTGGATTGGGCGATTGAAGGGCATCTCCCGACGCGATTCGAAGCCGGGTGAGATATCCCAGCGCTTGTCTCTGGAATAGTAGCTTACGGGCGACTCATACAAAAAACCATCGATGCTGAATAAGTAACTGTGGCCTCTCTTACCCGACCCGATAAAGTAGTTCAGCTTTTGAAATCCTTGCAAGTCAGTGTCGCCCGGACGTTCATAGGCAAGAGAAGCTCCACCGTGATTCTTGATGATCCGATATTGGATACCAGAACTCTTCTGCGTGAAAGACCCGGCTTCCAGTGTTTCGGCAATCTGTCCACTCGTCCGGGCCATTGATGTCCTTGAGTAGCTCAGGAATATCGACTCATGACAGGTCGCGCAGGCCTTATTTCCCGTGTAGGGTGGCTGACGTTCACCGGGCTTCATTCCATTAGCAGCCACGACCTGCGACAGTCTTGAGAAAAGGGAAGCGCCTATTACCAGGATGGCAAGAATCACGTTTCTTGCTCTCGCCGCATTCCCTAAGCAAAGTAATGGAACCCGAGATCTGGGGCTCATGAGTCATCTTGTCATTGATTGCGGATCTTTGTCAGTGAGTCCAATAGGCAGCTACTTCTAAACAGCGTCCTTCAATTACAGCGAAATCTCCAGAGCATGGCTCGTTCTAAGTACCACAACGCCCAAGGGAGCATTGCCTCCCCCGCTCAAATCAGCTCGCTTCTCCAACTTCTGCCGCATATACTTGCGGAAATCCTGATACGTCGGAAGTGTAGACGACGTACCGCTCATCAGGGCCCCAAGACGGGTGCGGATGAGTCCATTGTGGGCCATAGACTGTATCGGTTTTCATCTCCATCCAACTCAAGCTCTGCCGACGTTCTTCTGATTGCTGCTCCGCGGCGCGGGCCCAATCTTCGGCTACGGCGTATCGCGAAGTCCTCCACTGAGAGCCCTGGTTCGAGCTTCGGGGGTAACAGACCAGACGGCGATTACCCGTGCTTGAATCCACAATCTGAATCCCTTGATCCGGATGATTGGTGTCACAGAGAATTCGTTTGCCGGCCGCATCAGGGGAAATGTGCCAGGCATTGAAATCGGCAATTGCTCCAATCTCCCGGCTCTTGAGGTTCATCCTCTTCAACGAAAATGGCCACACTGTAAAGACAAGGTCTCCCGTAGAACCGAGAAACGTCTCATGGACAATGAACTCATCGTTCCCGTGCTCGTACAGACAGGTTGGTTCTCCAGTCTCTCGATTCAGGAGATGCATTCTCGGCGCCGGGTCGCTGGCGAATTCGATGATCTGGTCGTCCAGAGGATGAAACTGAGGATGAATGATCGTTCTTGACCAGCGCAAGGCTACCTGCGAATCTCTCCCATCGGTCCGGACCACCGCAATTCCCGATTCGCTCCCCTGCTTGATGGCTGTTACGAGCCATTCACCGGTTCCACTCAAATTGCACTCGCCTAGTTGGGAATTGGGAAAAGCAGCCAGACACTCCTCCTCGAGGGAATCCCGGTCGAGTCGCCAGATTGAACCGCCGCGTGTCAGATAGAGAGAGTTGCCATCGTGAGAGAGACAGGCGGAAAAAGGATGGAGTGCAGTGTCTTCGGTCAGCTGGCGGATTTCGCCATCAGGGAAACCGGCCTCATATAAGTTGGGATTTCCATCCCGGTAGGAGACCAATATGACGTTTTGACCATCCGGGGTGAAGGAATGATTGAGAAAGTAGAGGTTGTGGTTGATGGAAGGATGCTGGGTGAGTTGGTGAACCATCGTCCCCGTTCGTTCATCCGAAAAGCGGCGGTGTTCCGAAGGAAAGTACTGTCCTTTACTGTGTGTCAAGCTTTCTCCCTGAGGCCTGAGGCTGGGACACAACAGCGCGTCAATTTAGAACTCCTGCATATAATGAGAAATGGGCATAGGGAATTTTAACATCTAATCTTCGAAGACGCCTGTGCGCCTAAACTCGCTGTCGGGATGGAATTGTCAAGTACCGAATGGTCAGGGGAGAGAGTCTCGGTTTCTGGCGAAAGCTGCACTACACGCGGCAGCAGGGTAGGGGCGTAAAAAGACACGGGCTGGTTGAGCTTTAAGTCCTTCCGCTACTCGTTTAAGTTCCTAGACGCCCCTCGCCGTTCGGGCATAAACGGGTTCTTGCCCGGTCTTCCATTTGATGTTGCATCCGAGACTGGGCTTCTGCTGTGATGAAACGGGATTACCGGCCAAAACGGCGTCCAGAGCTGCCCGCAGGTCCCGTCCAGTTACCGGAATATTATTGCCTGGACGACTGTCGTCGAGCTGGCCCCGATAGACGAGTTTTCTGCGATCGTCGTAGAGAAAGAAATCGGGCGTGCACGCCGCCGTGTAAGCCTTTGCCGTATTCTGGCTCTCGTCGTAACACAGCGGATAATTCAATCCCAATTCGACAGCAAATTCGTTTAAGCTTTCGGGACGATCATCCGGATAATTGGCCGCGTCATTGGCACTGATCGCAACGATACCAACCGATTGATCGAAGTAATCCCTTCCCAGCTTCGCCAGCTCCTCTCGAACATGCTGCACATAAGGACAATGCCGGCAGAGGAAGATAACCAGGAAAGCTCTGCTCCCAGAGAATGTATCCAGGCTGATCGTCTTCCCGGTAACAACATCCGGTAAGGCAAAATCGAGGGCCTTGGTACCAAGTTCCAACATGGTGGAGGGAGTCAATACCATCTGAAGATCTCCTTTCAAGAGAATCGTTCCGAACCCCTGGTAAGCGCCCGGATCGAGCCTAATCAGAAATCGGTTTCCATCGAAGTAGCCAGGAACCGTAGTTATTCTTGGATATTTTACCTCAGCCTCTTACACCCATGTTAGATTTCTGCAACTTCCGGTCTGGGGGACAAGAGAGGATCTTAGGATAAAGGCTCTGCTGTAATCCCGGTATGTTCTTCGTATAAGTCGGGGCACTCAAATGCGCATGATTTTGATCAGCTCCGGAGTTGTCAGGCACCTGTCGAGGAAACCAAACTGGCCTTTGTCTTTCACCTCGCATGCAGCGTCGAGCAACCCGGTCATGGACGTGCGATACAGTGAAGTCGCAAGGCTGATGCGCTTGACTCCGGCTGCGGCAAGTTCAGCCACGGAAAATGACTTTCCTTTGATCCCCACCATGAAATTAACTGGCTTCGTTACCGCTGCACAGACTGCGCTCACTGCGGCAAGATCAGGTAGTCCGGGTGCAAACAGTACGTCGGCTCCAGCTTTTTCGAATGCTTGAAGCCGGCTAATGGTTTCCTCCAGTCTCGGTGTGTCGTAAAGGAAATTATGTGCTCGCGCCGTCAGGATAAAGGGAAACGAGAATGTGCGTGCCGCCTGCGCGGCTGCTACGATCCGCTCCACAGCCAGGCTAAAATCGTAAAGGGGGCGGTCTGGGTCGCCCGTCGCATCCTCGATCGTGCATCCAACCAGTCCCACATCAGCCGCAAGCCGGACCGTTTCCGCCACCACTTCGGGGAAATCACCAAAGCCCTTTTCCAGATCGGCAGAGACGGGCAAATCCGTCGCGTCGACGATCAAACGCGCGTGAGCCAATGCCTGCTCCCGCGTCAGCCTGCCATCCCTTCGGCCCAGGGCAACAGCGCAGGCAGCGCTCGACGTGGCCAACGCCTGGAAACCGAGGCCAGCAAGCAAGCGTGCGGAGCCGACATCCCATGGATTTGGAATTACAAAGGTGCCCGGAGCCTCGTGAAGTGCGCGGAAACGAACGGCCTTTTCGTTCTGCTTGGTACTCATAAATGTCACCTCGGGATCAGGTATTCATCATTATACACCCTCGGCCACACGGAAAGATTGTCTCCTAACTAACAGGAAATCTTAAGGAGTGCCTCTACGATCAATTTTTGTTGGTCTGAGAGTGAGACTTCATTTTTTCCGTCAACATGCGCGGGGATTTGAAGTCAGCAATTAAAGGTGATTTTAAGGCGGGAACGAGTCTTTTTGTTAGATAAAGATGAGGGCAGCTTCTGAGACAAAACGGCAGAGCGACCGGCCACACCATTCGAAAGCGTCGCCGCCGGCACGCCTTTCTTCTCCTTGGCAGGCTACATCGGCTCTCTGATCACGAGAGCACGCTACAAGTTCGAAAAAGAAGTCAAGCCCGGTCAAGTGGAGTGTCTGGGGTTCTTGGACCAAAAACACGTCTACTGTAGTTTCCTGATATGAACACCCCCGCCGGAGGAATGCACGTAGAGTTCAGGTCCTCCGGAATTCATCTTGCCCTGAAGCGACGATTTGCTGATTGTTCCTTGAACCAGAATGGGTACGTCGGTTTCGACATCCCCCCCCCCGGCTTTGGCCACAAGATTCAGGTTCAGGTCCTTGTTTAAATCGAGGTGAATGCTCCCTCCGGATGTGCTAAGTTCACAATCCGAAGTGGGTTGACGAGAGATCGTCGCCCGTATTGATCCACCCGAAGTGGAAGCCTTCACATCCCCCATCACCTCGTCAATTGTGACACTGCCTCCCGAGGTATGGGCATTCAAGGGCCCGCTTACCTTTCCCAGATTGATGCTTCCACCAGATGTATTAACATCGACTTTCCCCCCGCACTCCTTGACGGTAATACTGCCACCAGAGGTCTTACCGGAGATAGTGCCCTGGACGTGGCCGAAGTTTAAGCTCCCGCCAGAGGTCCGGGACACGACTTCTCCTTCCAGGTCACTTACAGCAATGCTGCCCCCTGAGGTCTTCAGGTCGAGATTATACTTTCGGGGCACGCTGATAACATATCGGACCTCCAGGTGCTTCCACAAATTATTCCAGAAACCTGAACTCCCCCCTGTAGTCCTTACCAACACATCGTTTCCTTCCTGACGGAATTCCACTTGGTGCTCGCGCAAGATCTCTTCTGTCTGGCGAGGATCGGAGGTCTTGACCTTGCGGATCACTTCAATGTTGACCTGGCTGGTTGCAGCGGACGATACATCGATAGATCCGGAATTGACGTCCAACGTCAGTCGTCCTCCCGGGGCAACCTGGAAGGATTTCCTGATACTGGCATCCCGTTCCGCCAGCATTTCATCACAACCGGCAAGGACCATCAGCAAGCTCGCCAACATTGCTAATCTGAATAAACCGGACCGAGTCCTTAACATATCTCCTCCTTACACTGTACCTTTTCGAGGATGTTGAAACGCCGTGGTCATCAAGATCCAGAGAGTCTTCGGGAAATCAACAGGGTAGTTGAGAAAGAACCTCCCCTTTGGGGACAAACCACCCCTGCTTTGAAGTAGAACGAAGTTACCACTGGAAATGTTCCCTGTTCACTCAAAAAAACTTTCTTTCATGAAAACACGGGATTGGACGGAGGGTCACGCGAGTGACCGCCGTCACCCGACGCGACCATGGCCCCGACGGAGCGGGGCCCTCCAGCATTCCTGACGATCGTGCCATCAACAATTGATTGCGGAGGAACCCTTCCACTGGCATGGATAGAGGAACTTCTATGCTGATTGTCGCAGGTCGTGGCTCTATGCCCTTCCTGTACAAAGAATAAGCCTTAGGAAAGACGATGAACTATAATATCGACGCTATGATTGAAAAAGACTCCGTAGATCGACAACGCTTCACTCGGCGCAATTTTCTGGCTGCACTGTTCTCCTCTCCCCTGTTGTTCCTGGAGACAAATCGCTCCTCCCTAATCGGCAGAACCGTCTTCATCGTACCGAACTTTCACCCTGCGAGTTGCGGCTGGCTGACCACCTTCTCCAAAGAGCGAGTGTATTGTGCCAACAGTTATTTCGATCACCTCGACCGTGTTCATGATGATCCTCAATACGCCTTCGTGCTTTCTGAGGTCAACAATCTCATCGCGATGATGAACTTCCACCCTGAGCGAATGGAGGAGCTTCGCCAACGCATCAAGGAAGGCCGAGTGGAACTGGTGAACGGATTCTTCTTGGAATCCACTGTCAATCTGTCCGGAGGTGAGGCGCTGGTTCGGATAGGAGTAGAGGGGTTACGCTGGCAGAAAGAAGTGTTTGGAGTCCGTCCTAACTTTGCATGGACGATCGATGTGTGCGGCACTCACGACCAGATGGCACAGATTGCATCGGGTCTGGGACTGAGAGCCATGGTGTACACGCGCAAGAATCCCACCGGGAGTTCCATCCATTGGACTGAATCGCCAAACGGGACGCGGATTTTATCTCTGGCGGGGGGACACTATAGTGAGTTGGAGCCGGTCATGGCAACACGGGAATCGCTGACCGACGGGCAACTCCAGGAAGTTGAGAGGTTCTTGGAAGAGAGGGTCGGGAAAACCCCCGATGATCTACCCATCATAATTCTTGCTGGTGCCGGCGACTACGCTCTGGCACCGGCCCGGAAACAGTATCCGAGCGAGTTTCTCCGGCAGTGGCAAACATTCGCGCCCAAAACCAAGCTTCGTTTCACGACAGCCGGGAAATACCTGGACGCAATCCTGCCGGGTCTTAGGGCCGAACGAATCAAGTTACCCACCTTGCGCGGTGGGACTGCCTACGACTTCGACGCGTTTTGGATCCAATGTCCCAAAGTAAAGGGCCGCTTTCGCAAAAATGAACACGCCCTGCAGGCAGCCGAAATATTGGCCACAGCGGCGAGCCTTAATACCCATTATGAGTACCCCGTTCAAACTCTCTACTCTGCATGGCTCCAAATGTTCCTCAACATGGATCGCAACACGCTATGGGGTGCCGCGGGTGGCATGGTCTTCGAGGATGAAAAGAGCTGGGATGTCAAAGATCGCTTTGACTGGGTTGAGACAAATGTTGGCAAGATCCTGGAGGCCTCTGGTCGATCTCTACTATCGGAAGGGGAGGGCCTCGGATTCTTTAATCCTCTCAACTGGACGCGGAACGATCCCTTTATTTTGCCATCGTCGGAAGGGGAAAGGCTTGAGGGGGTTTCCTGTCAATCCATGCCGGATGGGACGGTCCTCTGCCGCACCGATCTCCCACCGACCAGCGTAGGAAGCTGGAAGCTCTCAGCAAAGGCGGTATTCTCTTCACGCGAAACGGACTTGCCTGACGTGATTGAGACGCAGCACTACCAGGCTAAAGTGGATCCGAAAACAGGAGCGCTTCTTAGCCTCAGGCTCAAGTCTACAGGACGGGAGATGTTTGGTGCCCCGGCCAATGTCCTGGTTGCGGAAAAGCCCAGTCAACAAACCGGTGATGCGGGCGATCAGATGCAGCCCCGCCCGGCTCGGACCAGGCTGGATTCCACCAGTGATCACTCACACACGATTCGCGCTCAGGACGGTCCGCTCGCAACCACTGTTGAGATCAATGGTGAGTTCTTCGGAGGTGCTTCCTGTCGTCGTCTGGTGCGGTTCTACAAGGATTATCCCCGCATCGACTTCGAATCGGAATTAAATGACATTCCTGACGGCACTGTGGTCCTAGCTGAATTCCCGCTGGCTGAATCGATTTTGGAAGTGCGTCGAGGAATTCCTTACGGGTTTTCACACGGGTCATGGGAGCAACCGAATCCAAAGCTGCACGGCTGGACCAAAGGGATTGTTCCAGCAGTTCGTTGGTCCCACTATGCTCTGGCCGGCGGAGGTGGCGTTGCCATCCTGGATCGCGGCCTGACCGGCAGGGAACTCAATGGCAGGACGCCTATTCTCTACTTCTTGAACGCTCTGGACAAATACTACGGTTATCCGAATTCATGGCTTAGCGGGAAGGGCACACATCATTTGGAATATGCCATCGTGGCCCACCAGGAAGATTGGTCAGACGCACGCATTGCCCGGATGGCCTGGGAATATGACTGCCCGCCGGTTCTTTTTCCACGGAGTAAGCCATCGCCTCCCCGGTCGTTTCTACGCACATCGGACAATGTCATTGTCGAGGCGATTCGTCGTGAAGGCCGTGACATTGAGCTTCGGTTAGTAGAATCCCTCGGTATCACCGGCAAAGCTGAAGTCAGTCTATTCCTGCCTCATCGAAGCGCTTCCCTGACAAACCTGCTTGGTGAAAATGCAAGGCCGCTGGAGGGGAAACCACACTATCGGTTTCCGATCCGTGCCCAGGAAATTGTGACCTTGCGGTTAGTCACCGATTCAGCCGTTGCTGCCATCAAGCCGCTGCTGAAATGGGACGATCTGGTTCCTGAACACAAGCGCCCAGCACTCCACGAATACTCCCAGGAGAAGGGGCACCCTCCTCACGGCAGTTGAGGGCAAGGGAAGCGGTAGTCCAAGTTGCAGACAAAATGCTATAAAGAGCATCGAGGTCGGGATTTAACTCTCACCTTGCGCAGGCCGGATGAGGGGGACGCCCTTGAAAGTGTATCCTTTCGTTTGCAACTGTGCATCAGAGACGACACCTCCCATCTAGACTGCCAGAATCGTTCGGGATGGAAGAAACGAAAAAGATGGCTCGACGTGAGGGTGTTCGATGTAGAATGGGGCACTTCTATGCAGACTGGAACCAAGAAAGTATACGATGCCATAGTGGTCGGCTCCGGAGCCAGTGGCAGTTGGGTGGCGAAAGAGTTGACGGAACACGGCCTCAGCGTGTTAATGCTCGAGGCCGGTCCGCCTCGCATCCCCACCCGCGATTTCACTGAACACGTATGGCCTTACCAGCTCAAGTTCCGTGGCTTCGGAGATCAGAAGGCACTCCTTACCGACCAGCCCGTGCAGCGCCTTTGCTTCGCCTGCGACGAGTACAGCCACCAGTTCTTTGTGAATGACCACGAGAACCCCTACACCACGCCGCCGGATAAGCCGTTTATGTGGATTCGAGGCCGCCAAATCGGTGGAAGGACTTTCTGCTGGGGACGCGAGAGCTATCGCTACAGCGACTATGAATTCAAGGCTGCCAGCCGCGATGGATATGAAGAGGATTGGCCGTTCAACTACCAGGAACTTGCCCCCTATTACGACAAGGTGGAAAGCTTCATAGGGGTGAGTGGCTCGCTTGAAGGGCTCGAGCAATTCCCCGATGGCAAGTACTTGCCCCCATTGCGACTCTCCTGTGGCGGAGAGATGGCGAAGCAGGTTCTGGGCGAGAAATTCGGCTGGAAGGTGATGCCCGACCGCGTAGCCAACCTGACCGTGCCGCACAACGGCCGTCCGGCGTGCCATTATTGTGACCAATGCCAGCGCGGCTGCCACACGGCTTCGTACTTCAATAGTCCGTCGGTCACGCTCCCCGCTGCCTGGCGCACCGGTCGGCTCACGCTGGTGAGTGACGCCGTAGTGAGCCATCTGGTGATGAACAAAGTGGAAGCCCGCGCCGACGGGGTTTACTATATCGAGCGCACCAAGCACGCCCACCGCGAGGCCTACGCCAAGGTTGTCGTGGTAGCCGCCTCGGCCCTCGAATCCACGCGGCTTCTGCTGAACTCCCGAACACGCCGCTTTCCGAAGGGGGTGGGAAACTCACAGGGTCTGCTGGGACGCTACCTCATGGACCACTTCACTCTGGAAGGGGCAGGAGGAATCATGCCTTCTCTTCGCACCTCCCAACGCGAGCCCCAGGGGAGGCCCTCCGGATTTCTCATCCCCAAGTATGTCAACGTCGGTAACAACCATAACAAGAATTTTCTGCGCGGCTATCGCTTTGATGGCGATGGCAGCCAGGAGCTTTACGGCCACGCCTTTTCCATTCCCGGCTTTGGCAGTGATTGGCGCCGACGGGTGCGCGAGGAGATTCCGTATTACTTCGGCCTCATGGCTCAGGGCGAGTGCCTGCCCTGCTATGACAATTTCGTGGAGCTCGACTCGGAAGTGAAGGATGCCTGGGGTATCCCCGCCCTGCGCATCCATGCCAGCTATGGTGAAAACGAGAAGGCTATGGCAAAAGCCATGCGTCAGGACGTCTTTAACATTCTCGAAGCCATGAACCTCGAAAACCCGAAGCCGCCGGACGAAAAGTTGAGCCTGTTCGGGAAAAACATTCATGAGTGTGGAACCGCGCGCATGGGCCTCGACCCCAAGAAAAGCGTGCTCGATCGCTTCAACCGTGTGCATGACGTGAAGAATGTCTTCGTCACAGACGGTGCCGCTTTTGTCACGCAAGGTCCGTACGAGCCGACTCTGACCATCATGGCGATTTCTGCGCGGGCTGCTGACCACATCGCGGAGGATTTTAGAAAGGGCAATCTTTAAGTTCGAGGGTTGTACTACGCCCGGAAGCAAGACTACGGGAGGCATTTTCAATGACTAATCATCCCACTCGCCAGAAGCGTCCATCCTCCGGGATTGCTGAATCTTCCGCTCAGAAGAGTTCGGACCTCAGTCGTCGCGAGTGGTTCCTGCATCTAGGCGGGACAGCCATTCTTATGGGCTTCCCAGGCGTTCCCGTGGAGGGCCAACGCGGTGGAATTGCAGAAGGGGAGTCTGCTCAACTTCCGCCGGGACTCTACGAGTCCTCGGACGAGCACATGACCCACGCGCTCGCCAGCGACGATCGCTATCATCTCATTCCGGCTGGTTGTGAAACCGATTTCGTGCGACCGCTCAGCGGACCCTTTCAGCCCCGGTTCTTTTCACCGGCGGAATTCCAGGTGGTCAAACGCCTGGTCGCCTCGGTCCTGGGTGAATCAGAGGGAAGCGCCGAAGGGGGGGGCATAATCTCAGAGGTCGCAGAGTGGATCGATTGGGAGGTCTTTAATTCGTCTGCGGTTCGCGAGGCGGCGCTCAGGCTTTCGTCGCAGCATCGTGTCATAGCTGTCGCCTATTACGGGGAAAATGCGGTGAGAGAGCTGGAGACCCAGGACCTGCAAAGAATATGGCGAGAGGGGCTGGAGTGGATTTCCAAGGAATCAAACCGCCGATGGGGCAAGGCCTTCCTCGATGTTCCCGAACCTTCCCAGGTGGAAGTCTTGAAGTCCTTGAATGAGGGTCACGAGACCGAGAATACCGGCGCTCGACTCTTTGCCTTGCTGAAGAACCAGATCATCCACGGGTTCTACACCTCGCAGCGAGGGCTCAAAGAACTCAATTACAAAGGGAATGCGTATTACGCGGAGTGTCCCGGCTGCAACCACTCGAAGCCGGCACCGAAATGAAGTGTAGTTCTTCCTGTTCGAGCCTTCCAGTCTCTGTCAGTATTCTCTTGCGAAAAATACGGGCTCTGTCGGTCCTCTTGGCAGCCAGCGTCTACCTCCTTTGCCAGGGGAGCAGGATAGCTAACGGCGCTGACACACGCTGGATGCTGAAAGCCCAATATGGTCTATTCATGCATTACCAGTATGGGAAGGCAATTCCTGATGCGGATGGCACGTGGCAACCTCCGGATCCCGACGATATGGTGGATTGGGTTCTCGTGGTTGAGAGGCCGGGGGCGAGGAGGTCACCACCGTAAGGCTGGGTAGTACAGGAATAAGAGCCAGACCCCTCCCTATTCCAGAATGAATTCTGCAATCCCATTCCCTTGGGACCGCTTGCAACCGTCTTCTCGATTCGGGAATCAGACGCAAAACCGCAATGAACTCTCGCCGCTCACTCGTTTTTGCCGATTGTTTGGGTTTGCAGCTCAAAGAAGATCTTATATTAGTGCCGATAGAGAAGCTGCGGGATATTGGCTGACAAATGGGAGCGTCTGTGCAAGCTTGGAAAGGCCTGCAGGAAGATGCAGCAGAATGGTGCCAGGGGAGGAGCTGGGTGTGGCGAGGAGTGCTTTTGCTATACCTGCTTTATGCGGGAGTCGAGCAGTTGTTCGATCCGGAGTATAGCAGCGTCTTTTCCGCCCTCACCTTTGGCCTTCATGAGCTTGGCCACGTGCTATTCACTCCCCGTGGTGAATTCCTCATGGTGCTGGGCGGAAGCCTGACTCAAATACTGGCACCGTTGACTACTGCCATCCTTTTCTTGCGGCAACGTGAGTATTTTGGGTTCAGTGTCGCCGGCAGCTGGCTTTGTTTCAGCCTGTATAACCTGGCCACCTATGTCGGCGATGCCCGAGCTATGAATTTGCCGCTGCTGAGCCTGAGTGATGATCCTCTGCACGACTGGAACTATCTTCTGAACCGGGTGGGGTTGTTGACTTGGGACCAGCAACTGGCTCAAATCCTCCGCCTGACTGGCGCCGCGGTTTGGATCACTTCAATCCTGTGGGGCGCTTGGCTGCTTTGGCGGATGTTCCGCGGCGCATCAGCGCTTTCAGAGTAGTTATTGCACATCCGATTTGTTGGAGTTGTGCCACCTCATCACTTGGGCCGGCCGACAGCGGAACCATTGACCCGCTCCCACGTGAGCGTGTACTCAAGGACACCCTTTGGCAGCGGTTCCGCCGGACGAAGTTTAAGCCGGTTTCCTTCCAAGGAGATGTGTCTCTTTAGATCAGTCCCGACGGAGTTTGGAACCAAATCAATTTCGACGTGATGGACAACGAACCCTTGCTCCTCGTTCACTTCGTAACGGCCACAGTATGCTACGAAATGCTCAAATCTGGATCGCAGCTCCGCGTCGGTTGGAGACTCTTCTGATTTCCAGCGGGCAGAGTTCGGATCCATCAGAACTGCGCACATTCGACCGGACTCTGAGTAGATCAGATATCCGACACCGTTCGGTCCGTACAACGGACTCGGTCGACTTGTGCCATCACTCAAGCGCTGTTCGGTCGATACGAGCCTCCACGCGCCAACAAGACTTTTCGTCAAATCCTGGGCCGAGGCTCCAGTTCCGATGCCTGGGCCATCCCATAAAGGCGATCCGGGAACAAGCTTATGGACCAAAGCCTTGCCTCTTGCGGGGTATCACCTGGAATCGCAGCCGGGCATTCCCTCCGCTGGTAGCCACCTCCCAACGGCTATTGTAAGATATGCGGATCCGTGTTGGCGACTAGTTCATACCGGCAACTGGCCGGGGTCGGGCTCTTTCCCCGGCTCTAAAGGCGCGTTGGTTGATTGGTCTCTGGTAGAGGGCTCCAGGACTTCCGATAATGCCTTGAAAAGCGCCGCCGGTTGTATCGGCTTGGAGACGTACGCGTCCATTCCCGCACGCCGGCATCGCTCTTCGTCTCCCTTCAGGGCATGGGCGGTGAGGGCGATGATGGGCACGTGGGTACCGGTCAACTCCTCTTGACGCCGGATTTCTGCCGCGGCGCTGTATCCGTCCATTTCGGGCATCTGCACGTCCATCAGAATCAAATCGAAGTCGGAGTGGCTCAGCGCTTCTAGCGCGCGGAGGCCGTTTTCCGCGACCTCGACCGTGTGACCCCGCTTCCCGAGCAGCCCAACAACCAGGGCCTTGTTTACTGGATTGTCTTCGGCGAGCAGGATGTGTAAGAGAGCGGGCTCGCGTTTTGTGACCGAATCCGACGGGTTGTTCTGAGCCACAGCCAAACCAGTTGTGACGCGGGATTCGCTCTCAAGTGCGTTGGAGATGGCTGCGCGCATCTCTTCCCGGCTGACGGGCTTGATCAGGCAGGTTACGCCGAGCTCGCGGCAACGCCTTATCTCGCCAAGTCGGCTGGAGGACGTCATCACGATAAGAGCGCGGACTCCGAGTTCCGGTTTCCCGCGGAGTTGGGCGACCAGCTCAAAGCCGTCCACGTCCGGCATATTGGCATCGATGAGCCCAAGCGCGAAAGGCCATCCGCTGGCGGAGGCCTGCTCTGCGGCCGCGAGCGCCTCGCGCGCTCCGGCGGCTACACATGGTTCCATCCCCCAGTTCCGAAGCGTATCCTCCAGAATCCGTCGGTTAGTGGGATTGTCATCAACCGTGAGAATCCGCACTCCGTGCAACGACCGCTCCGGAACTGCCGGCTGTCCCTCGCCGATCTGCGCCGACACAGTGAAATAAAAGGTGCTGCCTTTTCCGGGCTCACTCTCGAACCAGATGCGTCCTTGCATCAACGCGACCAGCCGTGCCGAGATAGCGAGTCCCAGGCCGGTTCCGCCAAATCGCCGCGCGATCGAGCCGTCAGCTTGCTCGAAGGCTTCGAAGACCAGTTCCTGCTTTTCCTTGGGAATGCCGATTCCCGTGTCGCGCACCGCAAATTTCAGAATGACGGTTTCTTCCTCGAGCTTCTCTGTCTGGACCGAAAGCAGCAATTCACCCTGCTCGGTGAACTTCAGCGCGTTACCCAGCAAGTTCACCAGAACCTGCCTCAGGCGGGCTGGATCTGCGACGATGACCTCGGGGACATCCGGACCGGCATCGTAGACCAGTTCGAGTCCCTTCTGATCGGTACGCAATGCAAATGTCCTCAATGTTTCTTCCAGTAACCGCCGGATGTTGAACTCGACAATGTCGAGATCGAGTTTGCCGGCTTCGATCTTTGAGAAATCGAGGATGTCGTTGATGACTGTAAGCAGAGAGTCTGCGGAATACTTTACCATCTCGAGATACTCTCGCTGCTCGGGCTGGAGTTCAGTCTGGAGCGCTAGTTCCGTCATGCCGATGATGCCGTTCATGGGAGTGCGGATCTCATGGCTCATATTAGCCAGAAACTCGCTCTTGGCCCGGTTGGCGGCCTCTGCGGCTTCTTTCGCCCGCCGAACTTCCTCTTCAGCCTCACGGCGGTCGGTGATATCCTCCAGTGTCCCGAGCACTCCCAGGACCTTTCCGCTCTGGTCGAAAAGTGGCACCTTGTTGGTGCGAGCCCAGCGCGACCCGGCCCCAGAAGTGGCATAAGGTTCCTCGAAGGCCAGCTTGGGAATCCCTTCTTCCATGACCTTCTTGTCGTCGGCGCGGTACAGGGGAGCTTGTTCCCACCAGGCCAGTGCAAAGTCGTCTTTGCCGACAATCTCGTCGGGCGAGGAGAGGCCTGCGTCGGTGGCAAAGCCCTTGTTGCAGCCGAGGTACCGAAAGTTGCGGTCCTTCCAAAAGACTCGCTGCGGGATGTTGTCGAGAACCAATTGGAGCATCTGCCGTGAAGCGTGCAATTCGGTCTCGGCGCGCCGCCGTTCCGTGATATTGCGGAAGCTCCAGACCCTCCCTGCCCGGCGGCCCCGGATTTCGAGGGGCTCACCGTGGCGCTCGAATACTCGACCATCGAGGAACTCCACCAAGTCGTCAGACACGGAGTCCGGCTGTTGGTAGATTTGCTCCGTCCGGGTCAGGTACTCCTGCGGGTTCCTGAGGCGTGAAACCACGGTGTAGAGGAGGACGTCAGCTCCTTTTTCGACCAGGTCACCATTGTCCAGACCCCAAATCTGTATGAACCGTCGGTTATAGTGCAGGATCTGCCGGTGCGCATCCACCACGAGGACCCCATCCCCCGTGGATTCGAGCGTAGTGCGAATAATGCTTGTCTGGCTGGAGACACGACGGCGCAGCGTCCCCACCCAGGCAAGGGCAAGCAGAATCGTTACCGCCAGCACCCCCAGAGCGCCAGCAGCGCGCTGAAGCGTCCACCAGGATGGGCGCGATATGACCAGCACGTCGGCCGGGGAGCGCAAGAGGATGCGAAACGAATGGGGAACCCGCGCCTCGTCCGCTTCCAGCAGGCAAACACCCGTCAGACGCAGAGCACTATTTTCCAATAGGACCCCTGCCAGTCCGTCTGCTGCTTCCTCGGGAATCTCGGCCTCGAAGGTTTGCGCGCCGGCCTGCATCGACAGGATGAGGTCCTTCCCCCGCCGCGATGTCCCCAGGAGCCGACCCTCAACGCGGACGAGGCCAGCCTCATGGTCGCCACTCAAGGCTTCTTGGGCCTTCACCGTTCGGGCAGAGGGGAGCAAGTCCCGTCCGGCCGTGCGAAACATCGCATGGTCCAGAATATACGTGTACCGACCGAGACCTAGAAAACCCAGCACTTCAATCCGGTCGCCGGGTAA
>DATKMG010000103.1:0-6443 GCA_035541995.1 Terriglobia bacterium | reverse complement strand
AAGACTTAAAGCCTTTGGGGGTACCGCGCTTCGCCATGCCAGGAAGACTAGGACTAGTAAGAACGCTGCTGCTAAGGGCAGAGGAACTGAAATAGGACGAAAGAACAAACGCCTCCATCGGTCAGTCCACGAAATCTGATTCCGATAGCCGGCCAGCACTCTTTGATCGAGCTCCAGACTCGTCTTCGGTACTCGCCAATGCCGCAATAGACTCAGGAGTTCAGCATCCCCACCTTGATTGGACGCATTCTCGGCTGACTCGCCGAGTTCTCCTCGAGGCATATGAGAGAAGTGTTTCTTTCCATCTTGTTCATCCATATTCATTCCTCCTTTGCGACTCGAATCGAGTCGTTCTTCAAATATGGAGCCAACTCATTCCTAAGCCGTTGCCGGGCACGAAAGAGCCGGGACTTCACCGTGCCTATGTCGGTCTCAGCAATGATGGCAATCTCTGCCAGTGTGCGGCCCTCAAATTCAAACAATATAATGGCCTCCCTTTGGAACTCGGGAAGGCCTGCCACAGCCTGGGCCACCTGCGTTGACAACTCCGCGTCGAGTAGTTCGTTCAGAGGGCTGCGCTCATCCTTGGGTTCCTCCTCTATGGGTCCTTGGATTGGCTCCGGGTTTGCGTCCCGGAAACGCCTGTAGCAAAGATTTCGAGCTATCGCATACAGGTAAGTCCCCAAGGAAGCCCTGCTCAGATCAAAGCGATCGAGTTGTCGCATGAGACTCAGAAAGCAATCTTGCGTAGTATCCTCGGCAGCCCCTCGCTCCCCCAGCATCCGATAAGCGAAACCAAATACATGGTCACGGTGTCGAACATAGAGTTCCAGAAAGGCTCTCTCGTCGCCAAGTCGCGACCGCTTCACGAGTTCATGTTCCGGCAGTTCTTGATTCATTGTCCCGCCTGAGCGTGATTTTCATCCCCTGATTGCCGGAAAGCGAGCAAAAGATACGGGTACCCAGAGAAAAAAACATGTAGAAATGTGTTTCTTGGTCAGGCCCAGTTGGTCGGTGGAAAAGATTGAAGGAGATATAAGGTGAGAGTCCTTAGTACACCAGAGTTCAAGATTAGGGGGCGGCAAGATCCGGGTACTCGTCCCTTGGATTGCATTCTCCTTTTTTGACGATCACAGTCATACCACACAGGACGCTGAAGGATAGATTTCGTTTGGGGGACTTCGAGCGTGGCCATCGCTCTGTCGTCCAACATCTGGGATTTGGGAGCACGACCGCAATTCGCTTCTCCATTTGGCTGCAATGAATCATAAATGTGGTGCCAACCAGCACCAAAAAAGTAGCTTTGTTCTGGACTCTCCCTTCTAGCGTCAACGGTGTGACGAAGGAAACGAATCACGCAACTACTCGGCTTGAAAATCTGAGGCTTGCTTGGAGAGGAACTGATTGTTCTCCTACTGTGTTTCCTCGCTTAATGAGTAGATTCTGAGTAGGTGGGGATCTCACCCACTTTGCCTGTATCGCGATGTCGTTAATTCTTAAGGGGGTTTTAGCACGCACGGCAGGACTCGAACCTGCGACCCCCTGCTTAGAAGATTCCGATAAGATGGTAAATCCAGATTAATCAGTGACGAAAAATTGCAAAAAACGCGGATTTTGACGAATTTTTGCAGATTAATGATTACATTTTGAGTACATCTCCTCACAGCAGATATAGAATGAAGTGAGCAAAGTATGAGCGCCTTCGTGAGCGGTTCTCCGCTTCTTGTCCGAGAATAGGAGGCTTATGGCTTCCTTTCTTCAAGACCTTCGATATGGCTTTCGCATGCTGTGCAAGAATCCTACTCTTACAGCGGTTGCCGTTCTCACCCTGGCACTGTGCATTGGTTCCAACACAGCAATCTTCAGCCTGGTCGACGCCATTCTCCTGAAGAGTCTACCGGTGAAGGATCCAGACCGCTTGGTGGAATTGGTTTGTTTCGACCCGCAAGGTCAATCCATTTGGTTCTCCTATCCTGCATTCGAGCTGTTCCGGGATCACAATCAAGCCTTTTCAGGGATCTTTGCCGTTCATGAGACAGAATCCTTGAAACTGAGGGTGGACGGCCATCTGGAGAAAGCCAAAGGCCAAATGGTCTCAGGAGAATTCTTTTCCGTCTTGGGCCTGAAAGCTGTTGTGGGGCGGACGATCAACACTGAAGACAACCTAAAGCCGGGCGGGCATCCCGTATGTGTAATCAATTATGGTTATTGGAGCCGCAGGTTCGGACTCGATCCTTTCATAATCGGGAAGACAATCTATGTCAATGGAACTGCCTTTGCGGTTGTCGGGGTGGTGCCTCAGGAGTTCTTTGGCGTTTTGGTGGGACATTCACAGGACATTTATTTTCCTCTCATGATGCAGCCGGTTATCCAGAAGAGAGACTCCATTCTTAATAAGCCGAATTACTACTGGATTCAAGTCATGGCCCGGCTGAGACCCGGAATGACCGCCCAAAGTGCCCGCGCCAACGTCGAGACGATCTTTCAGAGTCATCTCATGGATGGAAAAAGTAGCTCCTCCCTATCGCAGCACGAGAAGGAGCAGATGTTAGCACAACGGGTTGATGTAATTCCTGCCGCCAATGGGCTTTCCGATCTACGACGCCAGTTCTCGCAGCCACTGCGCATCCTCATGATTGCTGTGGGACTGGCGCTACTGATTGCATGCGCCAACGTTGCAGTTCTGCAACTTGCTCGTGCCTCGGCACGGCGGAGGGAAATCGCAGTTCGCCTCGCTCTCGGAGCGGGTAGGAAAAGATTGATCCGCCAGCTCCTGACCGAGAGCCTTCTTCTAGCAGGTCTCGGCGGTGCGCTGGGTTTGCTGCTTTTCCATTGGGTCAGCGTGTTCCTGGTCAACTTCATGTCCACTCGCAATGATCCAGTTCAGCTTAATCTCCGGCCTGACCTGCATGTGCTTGGTTTTACAGCCTTCCGATGGGATGCCATTCTTCTCGGCCGCAGCTCGAGTATGTGGGTAGTTTAGAGCCCGAGTTGGCAGCGGATATCTCCAGTTACTACACAATACAAATGAAGCCGCTCACCCGTGAACAAAAAGAGAGATTTTCGGCCGTAATTCCAAACAAGAGCACGGCTTTTGTAGGCGACTTGATGCCTCCATTCAAGGACTTAAATACTCAGATGTTGCTTGTGGACCCTCTTCAGGGAGCCCCATCTCTTTACCTTGACCCCGATCGGAACGCTAGCTGGGCATCGAAGGATGGACTCTTATTTACGCCGTGCAAGGACAGCCTCTCTCCTGGCGATAGTCAAGTCTCGTTCAAGCTTCCGCTACCCAAAGGCTTCTCTTATAGGTCCTTTCCCGTGGTCATTCGTCGCCCTTCGCCGGTCAAGTATCCTGCCTGGGGGAAAATGGGCACCCTACTACAGACCAGAGGGGTTTGCGCCCAAGGTGTGGTTGATATAGGTGGTCAGAAAACGCTGGTGCAGTACGACAGTGTAGATTTGCAGACTGGAAAGATTGACCCGTCGAATGGTTGGCTTGGTATAGACGGTAACGGGGATGGGCGTATAGATTTTGGACCTTTTTCGCCTGAGTATGGGAAGGCCTCCAATGAAAGTGTCGTTTTTCGAGTTGGGAAAAAATATGTGTCCACGAAGAGCGTTGACACTGTCAGCGGGTAGGTAATATTAAAGGAGCATCCACCCTCAGAGTATCAGATCATAGAAGTGCGAGTTGGAGCCCAGATACCGGACTTTTCTTTCGTGGATTTTGAAGGCAAAGTTAGGAAGTTGTCCGACTTTAAGAGCAAATACGTCATGTTAGAGTTTTGGGGCACCTGGTGCGTATCTTGCGTGGCGGCTATTCCGTATCTGAAAGAGGCCTATTCGAGATACCACTCGCGAGGCTTTGAGATCCTGGGCATGGACATGGAGATGCCCGAGAACAATGACCAATCAGAAGCCCTCCAAAAGGCGAAGACTCTTTTAATGGAAAAAGGGGTTGCCTGGCCACAGGCCACCACAGAAAGTATCAAGACGCTGGTGGAGAAGCGGCTTCGGATTGTATCCTACCCCACTTCGATTCTAATGGATCAAGAACGGAGGGTCGTTTCGTCTGGCTTCGTGGACTTTGAAGAATTAACGGACACGTTAGAGAAACTGCTTCCTGCCAGTTCGTGAACCTTCAACAGCGTCCCACCTTACTTCCCTTTAGACTCTTGCGCGACGCGCTAGCGAACTCAGCCATATTCTTCGTCTGGCAGAGCTCGCAGACTCGAGTCTGAGGGAGGTCCCACGGGAGTGGAAGAAAGTCCCTAGCGAAGCTCAAGGCCAGTCTGTGAATGCTCAACCAGCCCTGTGAAATCAAAACAGCTTATTCACTGATGCCACTCAGCACAAAGGGTGCGTTGCACTGCGTAAGATGGATTATTGAGAGGAGGTGGATGATGAGGGAAAGTCAGGCGATTGGAACGGTCGGGGCCGTGCCCGCTTGTGGTGGATGCGTCCACGATTGGCAGGGCTGGGCGCCCTACGCAGCAGTGGCGTGGTCGCTCATCTACGCCGCGCTGGGGGTCTACTGGGCGGTGAGCGGGCGCGGGTTCCCTTACACCCCCAAAACCGTGTCCGACATTATGGGGCCGCTGCTTGGACGGTTTGGACCGGGTGTGGCCTGGATCGTCGTGATGATGGCAGGGATTCCTGCGGCGGCGGTGGGAGCAGCGATGCTGCGGGGGGTGCGAAGCAGGGCGCTCCGGTCTCTCCTCATAACTGCCGGAGTCCTGTTCGCCGGGGCCCTCCTGCTGCTCATGACCGCTCTCAACCTGCTGGTCAAGCTCGGTTATTTCCCCTATGCCGTCCTCAGCCTCTTCACTGGCGCGAAGTTCGGCCAGACCTACCTGGAGTCTTTGACCGAATGGGCGACGATCCACCAATTGCTGTGTCTTCTCGGCGGGTTTCTCTGGCTGGCAGCTACCGTCTGCTACGCCCGCCGGAGCGTGGGCGCCTGCCTGTATTGCGGCCGCCGGGACGGCTCGGAGGGATGGCGAAGACCGAACCAAGCCGCGCGCTGGGGCCGGATTGCCGTGTATGTTGCGATGGTGGCGCCAGTCTTCTACGCCCTCACCCGTTACGCCTGGGCGCTGGGGTTCCCGCTGGGGATGAGCGAGGAGCAATTTCGTCGCGGTCAAGAGAGTGGGACGTGGACCTCGGGAGCACTCTTCCTGGGGACCTTCGTCCTGGTGGGGACCGTCCTCATGCTCGGCTTGGTGCAGCGCTGGGGTGAGGTATTCCCGTGCTGGATGATCGGCCTGGCTGGACGCCGGGTCCCCATCGCGCTGGCGGTAGTCCCGGCCTCGCTCGTGTCGGTATTGCTGGTGGTAGGGGGTATCGCCATTTGGTTCGGCTTAACCCAGATGGTCGCTAACATGGTGGCCGCTGGGTTAACGGGTATAGGAATCATCGGGGGAATAACCTTCCAAGTCGGCCCCACCTTGCTGTTCCCGGTTTGGGGTGTGGCGCTTGCGGTGGCGACGTTGGGCTACTATTACCGGCGGCGCGGCCCGTGCGGGATGTGTGGTCGTGGCGCATTGTCCCAACCGACTCAATAACGAGCCAAAAGTGTTGTTTGAATAGTGTCCCGCTGGCAAAGGAATAGAGCCCGGCCGACTGACAGTTGCTGGAACGCCTGGAGATGAATCGCCCCCTGGGACATTGAATAGTATTCTAAAACAAACGGGTCTGAAGAAGTGAAGAAGTTAGGAGGGGAATATGGAGTTTGCCATCGTTATTGAAAAAGCGGAACACAACTATGCCGCTTACGTCCCGGATCTACCAGGCTGCATTGCCACAGGGGAAACGCTGGAAGAAACGGAACAGCGGATTCGCGAAGCAATCCTATTTCACATCCAAGGACTGCGCGAAGATGGTCAGCCCATTCCTCAACCTACCAGCAGAGTCAACTACGTCACCGTGGCAGCGTGATATCCCTAAATCTTTTGCCAACCAGCCTGAGTTGTCCAGGCCTCCGCACTTTTTGCCAAGATGAATGAAATATGCAGAAGCTGCTTGCCAGCCTCGATCTGCGGGAGCATTTGATGGTTCCTATGCTCTGGACGCTGGGTTTAAGGCCAAGCGAACTATTCGCAAGGCGGTGGAGGAATGTCGTCGAGAATACCCTTAAGGTTGAAGACAGGGTTTCCCGCAATAAGTTTGGGCCAACAAAAACGAAATCGAGCCGAGCCCCCGTTGCCCTTTCGAGCCAGCTTGTTATGATGCTGAACGCGTATCGAGAGACGGCTAAATTCACGGAGCCGAATGATCTGATCTTCTGCGCGGTGCGGCGCAATTTCTCGAAACTAAACTATCGAAGAGGCGTGCCGGTCGATCATCACAACTTCCTGCGCCGATTCCTCGTACCGAAACTAGAGGAACTCGGCCTGCCAAGGATGAACTTCCAGATGTTCCGACGTTCCTGCGCGACCTTT
>DATKMG010000102.1:0-16607 GCA_035541995.1 Terriglobia bacterium | reverse complement strand
ATGATTACTGAAACCGAAATCACTCCTGAAATTGTCAAGCAACACGGGCTGACAAACGAGGAATATGGCCGCATCGTCAAGATTTTAGGCCGGCACCCGACCCTTGCCGAACTGGGAATCTTTAGCGTGATGTGGAGTGAACACTGCAGCTATAAGAGCTCGAAGCCCCATCTGCGTCGTCTCCCTACCGGGGGGGCCAGGGTAATTCAAGGGCCAGGGGAAAACGCCGGCATCATAGACATCGGGAACGGCTATGCGATTGCCTTTAAGATTGAGTCGCACAATCATCCCAGCTTTGTCGAGCCTTTCCAGGGAGCGGCAACCGGTGTCGGTGGCATTTTGCGGGATATCTTCACCATGGGGGCACGACCGATTGCAGCTATGAACTCCTTGCGCTTCGGGCCTCTGGATAAAGTCCAGAATCGCCACATCATGGAGGGGGTCGTGGCGGGGATTGCCTCCTATGGTAACTGTTTTGGTGTCCCTACCGTGGGTGGAGAAGTGGTTTTCGATGAGTGCTATTCTCTGAATCCCTTGGTGAATGCCTTTGCACTCGGAATTTTCAAGAAAGACCACATCTTCTATGGAAAGGCCTGCGGTGTTGGGAATCCGGTCATCTACGTGGGATCCAAGACCGGCAGGGATGGCATTCACGGTGCGACCATGGCCTCGGCTGAATTTGACGAGGAATCCGAAAGCAAGCGGCCTAATGTGCAGGTTGGAGACCCTTTCATGGAAAAATTGCTGTTGGAAGCCTGCTTGGAAGCGATGAAGACCGGCTCCATCGTGGGGATCCAAGACATGGGTGCAGCAGGGCTGACCTGTTCTACTTGCGAAATGGGTGGCCGGGCCGGGACCGGGATCGAGATTGATCTCCAGTTTGTTCCCCAACGAGAGACTGGGATGAGCCCTTATGAAATCATGTTAAGTGAGTCCCAGGAGAGAATGCTGCTTGTGGCTGAGAAGGGCCGTGAAGACGAGGTTATCCGGATCTTTAAGAAGTGGGAAATCGATGCCGTGGTCATTGGCCAGGTTACCGCGGACGGTCTGCTCCGTGTCAAGGATCACGGAACAGTAGTTGCAGAAATCCCCAACTTGGCATTGACGGAAGAAGCTCCTGTTTATCATCGTCCCATCCGGAAGCCGGCAGCGACTTCTTTCCCGACTGCTCATCCGGGTCTCGGAGCCTCAAGCCTGCAATCTGCCGATTGGGAAGATGTATTGATGAAGTTCCTCGCATCTCCCAACCTGGGCTCCCGGGAGTGGGTCTTCCGCCAATACGATCATATGGTTCGAACCAACACGGTTCAGGTCCCCAGTGCAGATGCTGCCGTTCTCCGGGTCAAGAAGACGGATAAGGCTCTGGCTATGACGTTAGATGGAAATGGCCGGTATTGCCGACAGAACCCTCGCCGTGGAGCAGCGATTTCTGTTGCAGAAAGTTGCCGCAACCTCGTGTGCGCGGGAGCAGAACCGCTGGCTGCGACAAACTGCCTGAATTTCGGAAATCCGGAAAAGCCCGAGATCATGTGGCAGTTCAGCGAGGTTATTGATGGAATGGCAGAGGCCTGCAGGGTATTCCAAACTCCGATCACTGGAGGAAATGTCAGCTTCTACAACGAGACCCTAGGCGAAGGTGTTTCTCCTACGCCTGTGATAGGTATGGTTGGGCTAATCCAGCCGGTCTCACGGGTCCAAGGGTCCTGGTTCGTGCACGAAAATGATTTGATAGCGCTCCTTGGTGATCCTGTAGAAATCGATGAGGAGTACAAGGAGGCGGTTTCCAATGCTTTTCACTGGTGCTTGGCAAGGCCGGAATTGTCTGATCTTTACACCTCCTGGGTAAGCCGACTCCCGTGTCCGCCCATTGAGTTGAGTAAAGAAGCGCAGGTTCAGAAAACTTGCCTGGAAGCAAACCACGCTGGATTGTTGATTTCTGCTCACGATTGTTCCGATGGGGGATTGGTGGTTGCGTTGGCAGAAATGACATTTTCTCACTTGCGAAAGCCAGTTATCGGGGCAACCATTGAGCTTCCGCAAGGCTACCGTCTCGAGAACCTCTTGTTCGCTGAATATCAATCCCGTATTCTAGTCACCTTTAGAGAGAAGGATCTGCAGAAGCTGCAGGAACTCGCAGCGAGAAATTCCGTGACTCTGTTGCCTCTAGGTACGGTGGGCGGCAATCGGTTTCGGGTGAATTCGGGGCCTCGCGTGCTTATTGAGAAGGAGGTTGCAGAGATGGAGAAAGTCTGGAAGAATTCCATGACACGCTTCTTGGTGGATATTACATAGATCTAGCGCTTGGGTGAATGTTAATGACCGATAAATTTCATGAAGAATGTGGTGTCTTTGGGGTATTCAAGCACGAAGATGCAGCCCGCATCACTTATCTGGGACTATATGCCCTGCAGCACCGGGGGCAGGAAAGTGCGGGCATTGTGTCGACGGATGGGCGACAGCTTTATGTTGAACGAGGGATGGGCCATGTCGCTGAGATCTTCGAGGAGGGAACCCTTTCGCGCCTCAAAGGGGATGTGGCAATCGGGCATACCCGCTATTCTACCGCCGGTGACAGCTCCATTAAGAACGCCCAGCCCATCGAGGTATCCTGCAGCAAGGGGCAGCTAGCACTTTGCCACAATGGCAATTTAGTCAACGCCGAGCCCTTGCGCCGGTGCTTGGAAAATGATGGATCCATCTTCCAGTCCACCAGCGATAGTGAGGTCGTTTTGCACCTGATTGCCAAGTCCCGGTGCCCGACCATCGAAGAAGCGATCCAGGATTCCCTGCAGCAGGTAAGCGGAGCCTATTCCCTGATATTTCTGACTCCGGAAAAGATGATTGCGGTACGCGATCCCCGGGGCTTTCGGCCATTGTGTTTTGGCTGGTTGGATGGCTCTCCAGTCCTTGGTTCTGAAACTTGTGCCTTTGATCTTATCGGGGCCAAATTTGAGAGAGAAGTGGAACCGGGAGAAATGATTGTATTCTCTGAGCAAGGCTGGACTTGCCGGAGAATCTTCCCCGAGGTAAAGCCTTCTTTCTGCATCTTTGAGCATGTCTATTTTTCACGTCCGGATAGCGTCGTTTTCGGTCGTTCCGTTTACGAGAGTCGGTATTTGTTAGGTAAGTACCTGGCCATGGAGCAACCCGCAGCGGCCGATATCGTCGTCCCTGTACCTGATTCAGGAGTAACAGCTGCCATTGGATTCTCCAAAGAATCAGGGATTCCATTTGAGTTTGGATTGATCCGGAATCACTATGTCGGCCGCACCTTCATCGAGCCCAAACAGGCCATCCGGCACTTTGGCGTCAAGATCAAACTGAATCCGGTTGCTGACCTGATTCGAGGAAAGCGAGTCGTCCTCGTGGATGACTCAATCGTTCGGGGCACAACCAGCCGGAAGATTGTCAAGATGGTTCGGGCTGCCGGCGCGACCGAGGTTCATATGCGTATTAGTTGCCCCCCTACCAAATCTCCCTGTTACTATGGAGTCGATACCCCAACCAAGAGAGAACTCATCGCATCCAGTCATTCCGTGGACGAGATCTGCAAATATATCGGAGCCGATTCACTGGGTTATTTGAGTCTTGAAGGAATGCTCAAGGCGTGCGGTGACACCAGTGGCAAGGGAAATTACTGTACGGCCTGCTACACGGGGAGATATCCAGTCGAGTTTCCCAGAAACGACCTACTCAAGATTGCTCAAAAGACCCTGGCATGAACCTCCGCAGTCCCATGGACCAGTAGCCGTCGCATTTTACTTGAAGTCAGATTGTGCAGGCGAATGAGGACGAAACAGTCAATCAGTTATCGTGACGCCGGAGTGGATATTGACCGCGCCAATAAAGCCAAGGCGCGGATCCGGATTTTGGCGCGGCGTACCATGACTCGCGGGGTTTTGACCGAGGTTGGAGGATTCGGCGGCCTGTTCCGGCTGGACAAGAACAAGCTGGATCGCCCCCTTCTGGTCGCCAGCGTGGATGGTGTCGGAACCAAGCTCAAGATTGCATTCGCCACGGGCATTCATCATACAGTGGGGAAGGACTTAGTGGCCCACTGTGTCAATGACATTTTGGTGCAGGGCGCAGCCCCTTTGTTTTTCATGGACTACATTGCTACCGGAGAACTGGTTCCGGAGATCATTGCTAAGGTTGTTGAAGGAGTGGCCGCGGGCTGTAAGGAGGCCGGTTGTGCGTTGCTGGGTGGGGAGACAGCTGAAATGCCCGGATTTTACCGGACTGGCGAGTATGATTTGGCAGGGTTCATCGTTGGGATCGTAGATCGGTCGGATCTGATTGATGGCAGCAACATTCGGCCCGGGCAGGTGATACTTGGGTTACCATCTTCCGGATTGCATACCAATGGTTACTCTCTGGCACGTAAATTGTTGCTGGATACGGCCGGCTATAGCGTGGAGACGGTCATACCTGAGCTGAAAAAGCCCATCGGCGAGGTTTTGCTGGCTCCCCACTTGAACTACTTTGAGATTTTGAATCCCTTGATTCAGCACCATTGGGTCAAGGGTTTGGCCCACATTACCGGAGGGGGACTGACAGAGAATATTCCGCGCATTCTCCCTCGCAACTGTGCAGCGGTAATCAAGGTGGGCAGCTGGCCCGGCTTGCCTATTTTCGGGGTGCTGCAAAAACTCGGTCAGATTGACGAAATCGAGATGCTTCGTACCTTTAATATGGGAATTGGAATGGTGGTCATCGTTTCTCGCAATAACCGGGCTGAAGTCGAGACCCATTTCCGCAGAAAAGCGCAGAAATACTACCTCATTGGAGAGATTCGCACTGGCAAAAGAAAGGTTATCTACCAATGAAGAAGCGACTGGGCATTTTGCTGTCGGGGCGCGGCTCTAATTTTGAGGCAATTGCCGACCACATTGACCGGGGCGAACTGGACGCTGAAATTGCCGTTGTTATCAGCAACGTCGAACAGGCTCCCGGACTGCAAAAGGCTTGCCAGCGCGGATTGGAGACTATCTTTCTGGGTTCGAAGGGTGTGCCAAGGGAGGAGTATGATCGCCGTATAGTTGTGGTCCTTAAACAAAAGAGTGTGGACCTGGTTTGCCTCGCCGGGTTTATGCGTCTGTTAAGTCCAGTGCTGGTCCAGGCCTTTCCGAACCGGATTTTGAATATCCACCCCGCCCTGCTGCCGGCCTTTCCTGGTCTGGAGGCCCAGAAGCAAGCCCTGGAATATGGGGTCAGGGTTTCAGGCTGCACGGTGCACATTGTGGATGAGGGCCTGGATTCCGGACCCATTATCCTGCAAGCGGTTGTCCCTGTGCTGGACGACGATACCGAGGAAGCCCTCGCGGAGCGAATCCTCAAGGAAGAACACAAGCTATATTCAAAGGCAATTGGCTTGGTCCTCGAGGGACAGTTTCGAATTGAAGGTCGGCGTATCATTCGAACGCACGAGCTCCACATGAACTGAGGAACCAAAGCTAACAATCGGGTGGAGTTGCATAGACTCCATTACCGGTTGAAGGACGACCGGCAGGATTTGACCCGAATACTCGTTCTTGATTTAGTAACCAGGATTCAATGATTAAGAGATTTCTGCTGGACGAACAGCTCGCCTACCTCACCAAAGGTACGGTCGAAACCATACGCGTTGAGGAACTGAAGGCAAAGCTTGAACGGTCTGCGCAGACGGGTGTGCCTCTGAGAGTGAAGGCAGGATTCGACCCCACAGCTCCGGATATTCATCTCGGACATACTATTGTTATCCGGAAGCTCAAACACTTTCAAGACCTTGGACACACGGTCATCTTTCTGATTGGGGATTTCACCGGGTTAATTGGGGACCCCAGCGGCCGGAATGTTACCCGAAAACAACTCAGCAAAGAGGAAATACTCGAGAACGCAGAAACTTACAAAACCCAAATTTTCAAACTACTGGATCCGGAAAGGACTGTCATCGATTTCAATAGTCGCTGGATGTCAGCCATGACCAGCGAAGCCTTTATTCGCCTTGCTTCACGTTATACAGTAGCCCGGATCTTAGAACGGGATGATTTCAGCAAGAGACTCGGGAACAACCAACCCATCGCTATTCATGAAATCCTTTATCCCCTGGTTCAAGCCTATGACTCGGTAGCTTTGCAGGCCGATGTCGAATTGGGAGGGACAGATCAGAAATTCAACTTACTGATGGGTCGCGAGATTCAGAAGGAATACGATCAGGAGCCGCAGGTGGTCATGACTACCCCGCTTATCGAGGGACTCGACGGGGTTCAGAAAATGTCAAAATCTCTTGGAAATTATGTCGGAATCGACATGCCCCCTCAAGAAATGTTTGGGAAAATCATGTCCATTTCCGACGACCTCATGTTCCGCTATTACGAATTGTGCACCGACCTGACGCAAGGGGAGATCGACCAGCTTAAGACCGATGTTAAGGCAGGACGGCGGCATCCGAAAACGGTGAAAGCTGACTTGGCCAAGTCGATCGTCCGTGACTTCCATTCGGTTCAGGCCGCGGCCCAAGCGGAAGCCGAGTTCAACCGGATTTTTCAACAGGGGATGATACCGGAAGAAATGGAAGAACGGCACTTAGCTACTAGCCCTGAACGAGTTCGTCTAGCTAAACTGATTGCCAAGCTCGGGCTGGCCGCTTCGGTTGCTGAAGCCAACCGCCTCATTGAACAGGATGCTGTGAGTTTGGGCAACGAGAGAGTCACCGATGTGAAGACGGAAATTGATCTTTCGAAAGCTGCAAGCTATACCCTGAAAGTCGGCAGGCGGCGGTTTCTGAGAATCACAATCGGCTGAGGGAGTGTTGTTCCTATGCAATGTCCGCATTGTGGCTTTGAACAAGGCGCGGAACGCCCGGTTTGTGCAAAATGTGGGACGAAGCTGGGAGAGCCTCAACCCGAAGTTTCTGTCAAAGAGGCTGCGTCAGGCCAGCCGCCACCTGCGAGCCCTTCCAAGGATGAAGAGGACAAGATCCTTCGCGAACTCAAAGAAGCCTTGAGTGATGAAAGCGGCCAAACTTGGAGGTCTCTATTTCGTTTGAGGTGGATGTGGCTGGGACTCGCCCTCTTGCTGTGTCTCCTAGCCTTCGGTAGCGTTCGTCATTTTCTCTTGAAAAGACGGGCGGTTTCTGTTCCACCACCGCCACCTCCGAAGGTAGTCGAACCCATGCCTATTTCTCCTCCGGTCGTCGATGAGGCTACCCGCAATACTGTAGGCAAGATGGCGGCTATACTGGAAGCAATCCAAAAATACGAAGAGAACAAAAAGACCCTCCCGCTATCCCTGCTCAGCATCAACAAAGGGTACGCTGAACCTGAAAGCCTGAGAGACGGCTGGGGGCAAAACCTGCTTTATCTGGTTGACGTTGCCAACAAGAATTTCATCCTGCAATCCTTAGGACCAGACGGTCGGCGGGGAACTGCCGACGATTTGACGGTTAGTAGCGAAGACCGTGAAACCTGGCTCAAAGACCATGAACAATCTGCAAATGAATGGCGGTTGGCCAGTCCTAACCTTTATTCCCAAATGGTTTCCGTAGGGCCAACCGTAGAGGAACTGAAAAAGCTGGAGATGGCCAGGAAAAGTGAAGCTCTTGAGAAGAAACGGCGGGAAGAGGCGTTGCAGGCGGAGCAACGGAAGAAGGAGGCGGAACTGCGCCGCCAGGAGGCGGCACAGCAGGACGAGGAGAAGCGGAAGCAGGCAGAAGCCCGGAAACGCGAAGAAGACCTTCGCCAAGCCAAACTTCGAGAGGAAGCCCAGCGACAGCAGGCCTTGCGGCAGGCCAGTGTTATCAGCGACAACTTCAGCGGGGGACTTACACAATGGGATGCTCTCTCGACCTGGGAGGTGGGGAAGGAGAAAGATTTCTCTGTCCTGCGGGTTCAGGGGCTCGGTTTTTTGAAAATGAATCCTGCTTGGGACGATTATAAGATCGAGTTTGACATCAGAGTGAACAAAGAGTCCGCAGGTTGGGTCTTGCGAGCCCAGAATTCCAGCAGTTTCTACCTGGTCAAACTAGGCTCCGAAAAAGCCAAAGCGGTCCCCAAGAATGCACTAATCAAATATATTTTCTCAGAGGGCAAATACCTGAATTCGCTCAAGCGCGAAGATGCCCCCGGGGCAGCCGGCGTGGTCCCGTTGCCTTTCAAGGTGCGCAACAAGGACTATTCTCACGTGATCATCTCCCTGAAGGGCCCCAATATCACGCACTCCATCAACGGGGTCCAAGTCGACAGTTGGACCGACAATACTTTCGAGCGCGGTCGGTTCGGCTTCAATGCCAGCATTATTGAACTGGCCAGCATCCGGAATTTTTCACTTGAGCCTCTGAAGTAAGTCACAGGTTCAGGGGACGGAATTCAGCCACGGTCTTGATTTCTCCTAATTCATCGACTTCAAAATCCCTAGTAAGAACTTCCAGAATTTCTCCACGGTGTCGATGTAAATCACCTCATCGGGCGAATGAACTCCGCGAAGAGTGGGGCCAAAGGACACCATATCCATGCCGGGGAATCTCTCCGCGATGATTCCGCACTCCAGGCCGGCATGCACGGCTTTGACCTCGGGTTCTTTGCCGAATAGGGCTTGATACGTATCTCTCGCCACTTTCAAAATGGAGGAATTCATATTGGGCTTCCAACCGGGATAACCATCGGTACTCTCAACCTTGGCCTTCCCCAGTTCGAAAACAGCCTTAACTGACTCACAAATTTCATCAATTTCAGACGCAACAGAGCTGCGCTGGCTGGTTGTCACAACGACCTGCTTCTTTTCGGTTCGGACAACAGCCAAATTGGTAGAGGTCTCGACCAGCCAGGAAATATCGGCGCTCATCTTAGTTACTCCATGAGGCATCGCCGAAAGGGTCCGAAGAATTCTCCTCTGCAAGGCTTTTGGCAGAACTCTCCCTTTCCTGGCTGAGTCACGTTCAGCTAGTGAAATGACAAGATCCGGCTCTACCGAAGGAATCTCCGCCCGGATCATCTCATTGTGTCTGCCAACGATCTCCTGTGCTTGTGCGATTTTATTCTTGGGTAAAAAGATGAGGGCCTCTGCCTCCCGCGGAATGGCATTGCTTTTGTTCCCTCCGTTTATCGATGATACCCTTGCACTCAGCTCCGACAAGGCTATCAAGACCCTGTTCAAGATCTTGATAGAATTTCCTCGCCCCTTGTCAATTTCCACCCCGGAGTGCCCACCTCGAAGGCCTTTGACCCAGACCGTCTGGGCCACAGATTTTGGGGGGGCTTTCTCAAAATCGAATCGCCAAAACCCTGTCGTGTTCCTTCCTCCCGCACATCCCACATAAAGCTCTCCTTCATCTTCTGAGTCCAGATTGAGGAGAGTCCGGCTCTCCAGAAAATCGGGCTCGAGATTTGCGGCGCCTGTCAGACCGGTCTCCTCATCCACAGTGAAGACTAACTCCAGAGGCCCATGTTCAATATCGGAACTTTCCATGATGGCTAGATTGGCGGCTACCGCGATTCCGTTGTCGGCACCCAACGTGGTGCCATTAGCCATCAGCGTATTGTCCTTGCGAACCAATTCGATGGGGTCCTTGGAAAAATCGTGAACCTTGTCGGCATTCTTCTCGCAAACCATATCCAGGTGGCCCTGCAATGCAAGGCTCCGGAAATTCTCTTTTCCAGGAGTAGCCGGTTTTTTGACTACGACATTTCCATGCTTATCCTGCCTGGCCACCAGGGCTAGATGCTTGGCTGCATCCAGGACGTATTGGGCGACCGCAGCTTCATTCTTGGAACAGCGAGGGATGCGGGCAATTGCTGCAAAATGCTTCCAGACAAGTTCCGGCTTCAATCCTTCAATGGCAACAGACATTCTTCTCTCCCTTATCGTAAGCGATCATCGACATGCAACGAGCGACGCAACACATGTCATCAAAAATGAGAGCATGAAAACATCATGGAGGCCAGAATCAGACCACTGCACTGGGAGGTGCTGGCTCATCCGGCTTCCCGGCATTCCGAAGTGGGATTCGAATCAAAATCCATCCGATGATAGCAAACATGACTAAACTAGTCAGGAACGATGGGGACTCAAAAATGGCGTATCGCCTGATATCGATGTCGCCGAAAGCTAAGGCAGCAAATAGAAGCATGATCAGTGCTTCTCCTGCAATCAGTCCCGAGGCCAGCAAGACCCCCGTGTTTTCTACTCGTGCCTTCTGTGCTTCATTGAATTGGAGTTTCTGATTGTACCAGTCTACTACTCCTTTTATGACCCCGCCGACAAATATGGCGAAAGTGGTCTCCAACGGCAAATACATGCCCACACTGACCAGCATGGGGCTTCGGACTTGCATCAGGATGAATCCTGCTCCCAACAGCATCCCTACGATGATGAGCGGCCAGGCCATCTGTCCGCCCACGATCCCTTGGGAAAGCAGCGCCATCAAACTGGCTTGGGGAGCCGGGAGGTTCCGACCTCCAAATCCAGTTCCACCCGTATTGATATCGCCCTGGTGCAAGACCACCAGCGGCAAGAACATGACGGCTGACGCCAACCCCACCCCTGCGAGGTCGCCTACCTCCATCTTCCAGGGAGTACCACCAAGGATGTGACCGACTTTCAGGTCCTGGAGCATTTCACCGGCGACGGCCGAGGAAACGCAGACTACACCGGCAACTCCCAGGACGGCGGCCACTCCGGTAGTTCCTTTGGTACCCAGTACTACCATGAGCAGGGCGGCCACCAGCAGAGTCGAGAGTGTGAGACCACTGATCGGGTTGTTGCTGGAACCGATGATGCCTACCAGATAGCCAGATACAGCTGCAAAAAAGAAACCTGCCAGGATCATCACAATGGTTGCGACTAGAGCGGCAGTAACATCCTGGGCAAAATGGTTGTAGATCACAAAAGTCACAACCGCCGTCAAGGCTATACCGACTATAATCCACTTGAAACTAATATCCTGTTCCGTTCGGATCTGTACGTGTTCTCCGGTGGCTGCCTTCTTCACATCCCCGATTGATCGTCTGATGCCGATCATCAAGCTGGTCCTCATTCGAAAGAGCGTATAGGCCGCAGAGACAAGCATTCCACCGATCGCTATCGGGCGGACGATAAACTTCCAGACATTGTTGGCCATGGCAATCCAAGTGAGATCTTCAGGCGAGGTTCCGGGCGGAAAGAGAGTTGGGCCGAGGAAATAAGTAATAATGGGAACTAGTAGACCCCAGGCGAGAACTCCTCCGCTGAAATTCAAAGAAGCCAGCTTCGGTCCGATAATATAGCCTACTCCTATGTACGCAGGGCTGACCCCAGGGGCGCTCAGCAACAGGCCTCCTTGAGCCGTAGCATTTCCACTGCCCCTCAAGCCGATAGTGACGCGAGAAAAAGTCACGAATTTTCCCCATGCGGTAGCGAAGAATTGGAACTGGCCTAACGACTGGATCAATGCTCCCACTCCCATGGCTGAAAAAAGAAATCTGGCTCCTGTACCTCCGCCTCGACCGGATTTATGGATTTCAGAAGCAGCCACCGACTCGGGAAATGGAAGGTCCGGATCTTCTACCATGACGCGCCTGAGAAGAGCCACAAACATGATGCCAAGCACACCCCCTGCAAACATGATCGCAGACGACTCCAGATAATGTCCCGCAGTTGCAAACTGCGGCCAAATACCAGCGATGAAAAACGCAGGGATTGTGAAGATCGCGCCGGCTGCCACTGACTCCCCAATGGAGCCGACTGTTCTTGAGAAATTCTCTTCCAGGATAGATCCATTCATCAGACGCAGCAAGGCCATGCCAATCACAGCGGCGGGGTAGGTCGCTGCGATGGTCATGCCGGCTTTCAGCCCAAGGTATGCGTTGGCGGCTCCCAGAACGACACACATGATCAATCCGATAAGCAGTGCGCGCAGGCTAAACTCGGTCATCGTAGTGTCCACCGGCACGTATGGCCGGCCTTTGCGTCCCTCATCTTTCACAACGTCCGTTTCAGCCATCAGAGTTTCCTCGCGATTTGTTGATCTAGCAGGACTTCGAAAAAGTAGCACCTGCGGAAAGACACAGTCAAGGCAAAGTTATCCAAAGGGGTAGATTCTACATGGGTCCGATCGGCCTTGGGTTTACTTTTTTTGCAGGACGCTTGGATTGACGTTTTCCAAACAATAGGTTACAAAGGATTTTCACTAACGGATTGGTTCCAGCCGCCGAAAAGATAAACAGACAAAGCGCGCAGTGTCGTTTCGAGTTGAGGGTGGCACAAAGTGCAGTTTGGACGGATGGTTGGCCGGTTAATTTCCCAGAGAATTCTTGACAACATTACACTTATTCTCTAGACTGGATTTTCATTTTCTATAAGGAAGGTCTGCTGTGATCAAGTTAGACATCATTAACCAAGTTGTGGAACGCACAGGGATCTCTAGGACAAAAGCTGAGATGGCAGTGGATTCGGTCTTTGATGCCATGAAGGCAGCTCTCCAGAAAGATGATCGCATTGAGCTGCGAGGATTTGGCGTATTCACCATCAAACCTCGCAAGACCGGGATCGGACGAAATCCGAGGACCGGTGAGGAGGTCTCCATTCCGCCGGGAAAAGCCGTCCGATTCAAGCCGGGAAAGGACCTGCAGTCTCTGTGAACTTGATTGATGGCTTTGTCCAGGCTCATTGGTGTACTGGACATGGCAACGCGTACCAGCGCTCTGGAAACGGGCCTGGCGCAATTGGCAGGACAAAAAGGCGAGTTTCGAAGCTCGCCTTTGCTGTTTTAGGTTACCTACGACATGGATGAAGGCTTGAGGGGACCCCATCTGGAAAGTCCCCCGATTCTCATAAATACCCCGGCTCCCTTCGATTATACTTATTGTCCCAGGTACCGGCTCAGTCTCTTCCTCTTTGCCTTGACTCTGCTTTCCACGCTGCTGGTGGGAACTGAACTGGCAATCTCCTACCGCGTCAATGCCCCAATTGCGGACTCACTTGCTCTCTACATCAGCCTATGGAAGCATCCCGCGGCGTTAGCAGAGGGTATCCCTTTTGCATTTACTGTATTGGGAATTCTGTTGGCCCACGAGATGGGACATTACCTAGCCTGCCGCTACTATCGGATTCATGCCACATTGCCCTATTTTATCCCCTTCCCGAACCTCATTGGGACAATGGGAGCCTTTATCCGAATCCGTTCCCCTTTTCAGGATCGCAAGGCACTGTTCGACGTGGGGATTGCTGGTCCGCTCGCCGGATTCATCATCGCTCTTCCCGCCTTATTCTTCAGCCTGCCCCTCTCTAAAATGAACCCGATGAGACCGGGATTCACTTATTTCCTGTTTGGAGAGTCTCTGGCATTCAAGTTGGTGGCCCGGTCACAAGGTCTTCATTTTCCTCCGGGTATGGACATCAATTATCATCCCGTGGCTATGGCTGCGCTGGTGGGGCTTTTTGCCACCGCTATCAACCTCTTGCCGGTCGGACAATTGGATGGAGGGCATATTGTTTATTCCTTATTCGGGTGGTACCACCGGTGGGTCTCCCGGGTATTCGTCTTCATCGTTGTTCCAGTGCTGATGGTCTTCTGGATCTGGTGGGCTATCTGGGCACTGATCCCGCTGGTGCTTGGCATCAACCACCCTCGGACTTTAGATGACGCGATGCCGCTCGATACTCCCCGCAAGAGGTTTGCCTTGCTGGCAGTTCTGATGTTTGTTTTGAGCTTCTCCCCCAATCCCATCCGGATATTTCCGTGAGGAGCTTTTGAATTAGTAGAGGACTCGCACACTTCATTCCTCTCTGGATCGGCTGAGTTACGAGCAGGGTCGAAATCATGACTTTCCAGTGATTGAGAAAAGGAGGTGCTAAATATGTGCGGTTTCAAGCGAAGGGATTTTCTAAAGGGTTCCACGGCAATGCTGGGCAGTTTGATCGTTGCTTCCCCGGGTGGGGTTGTCTCCTTAACAGAAGAAAGCGACATCGGAAAAGTCGACCACATTGCTCCCGATGTTTTCTTCCACGTAGGAGACCTTTCTCGCGGTCTTTGCAATAATGGCTGGGTAATATTCGAAGATTATGTTTTGGTCATTGATGCGAATTTCCCCCTGGGTGCACAAGAGTTGTTGCCCAAGATCCGGGCTGTCACCGATAAGCCCGTCCGATTTGCCTTTGACACTCATCATCATGGGGATCATGCCTATGGGAACCAAACTTGGGTTGAGAATGGAGCGACCCCCCTGGCCCACACTGGAGTCATTGAAGAGATGAGACGGTACGAGACCGGCTACTACGGGGGAAAGCCAGGCCGTTGGGAAGAATCTGCAAAGGAACGGCCCGACGTAAAAGGCAGCCGACTCAAGCCACCGTCTTTGCTCTTTCCCAAAGATCTTTATTTTGACGATGGCAAGCATCGGGTCGAGTTGGTTCATTTGGGTATTGCCCACACTCACGGCGATGCCATGGCTTGGTTACCCAAGGAACGCATCCTGTTTTCTGGTGATGTTTGTGTCAATGGGCCCCATAACTTTGTTGGTGACGGCAATGTGGAGAAATGGATTGCGACACTAAGCGCAGCACAAAAACTCGGCGCGCAATTGGTTTGTCCGGGCCACGGTTCCCGTGGTCAAGGGACCCTGCTCAACGATCAGCGCAGTTTCTTCCAGGCGATTTACAGGCAAGTGGAAGCTCTAGTCCGGGCAAGAAAGAGCTCTCAGGAGGTCAAGGACTCCATTGGGAAGGTCCGCGATGAACTTCTAGGACAGTCCAGCATTGCTCGCTATGTGGGTGACGGTTTTGCCTCCCAGGTTGAAAAAGTCTATACGGAGATAACGGGGGAGCATTTCCCAACATCCCGGCAAGCAGCCCAAGCCGCCCGCAGTTGGCATGCCCATGCGCACGGGCTGCAGTTGGTAGGTTAGAAGAGTGGAATGCGAACTCAGCTTCGTGCGGTTAATAGTTTCCTGCCATTGCGGTCATTGAGGCGCAGCGCGCCTGCCTGGTTGATCGCCAATATTACAGGAACCTCAGACATGATCAACCGCCGTCGGTTTTTTCGCACAGCCATCCTGGGTATAACAGGGTCGGGGCTTGCTGTTGGCACCTATGCCCACTGGATCGAACCTCACTGGGTAGAGGTTGTTCATCTGCCTCTGCCCATTGCCGGACTCCCAGATGCCTTGCGCGGCCGAATCCTGGTGCAGGTGAGCGATCTTCATATTGGACCTCAAGTAGATGATCGATATCTCATCAACACCCTGCGACAGGTAGCTGAACTCGAGCCGGATCTACTGGTTATCACAGGAGACTTCATCACCTATAGGCCAGGGAACCAGCTTGAGAGGGTAAACCGGGTCTTTGACCATCTCCGACCGGGAAGGTTGGCGACTCTGGCCGTGTTAGGGAATCACGATTATGGGCATGGATGGAAACGGCAGGAAGTTGCAAGCCGGCTAGTTGCGACGGTTAAGAACCATGGGGTAGAGGTTCTGCGCAATACTATGACGGCTGTAGCCGGATTGCAGATCGTGGGGATTGATGACTTCTGGGGACCTAATTTCTTCCCCGAGTTGATCATGCCCAGCGTGGACTTCCAGTCTCCTGCGCTGGTGCTCTGCCACAACCCAGATGCGTGCGACCAGCCGGTTTGGGAAAAGTTCCAGGGATGGATCTTATCCGGCCATACGCATGGAGGACAATGCCGGCCGCCATTCCTTCCTCCGCCTCTTTTGCCGGTTGCTAACAGACGTTATACAGCCGGCGAGTTCGAATTGGACGGCAACCGGCGCCTCTATATTAACCGCGGCCTTGGCCATTGGCTGAAGGTCCGGTTTAACGCCCGACCGGAGATTACAATCTTCACTCTTTGTTAATGAGCACTATTACTATGAACCGCAGAAATTTCATGAAAGCCGGAACCGTCGCACTTACTAGTGTGAGCTTGAGACGCGAGATCGCGGATGCCGCCGAAACGACCGCTCCGGCACCCGCTGCCAGATATGTCTTTTCGATGAATCGCAACTGGCTTTACGGAGGGAAGGTGGATCCTGGATCGACGCGTCCGGATTTTGACGACTCAAAATTTCAGCAAATCACCCTTCCGCACACGAACAAACTTCTCCCCTGGCACAGCTTTGATGAAAAAGAGTTCCAGTTTCAGTCGCTTTACCGTCGGCACTTTCGCCTCCCTAATGCATGTCGTGACCGTCGCATCTTTGTGGATTTTGACGGGGTCATGACTGCGGCAAGGGTGACTCTTAATAATGAGAAGCTTGGAGAATACCGCGGAGGCTATACTCCGTTCTCATTCGAATTGACCAGGCATTTAAAGTGGAACGAAGACAATGTACTGGAAGTCGAAGTGGATTCAACTGAGCGCCCCGATATCCCGCCCTTTGGGGAGAATATTGACTACCTGACATTCGGTGGTATCTATCGCGAAGTTTCGTTGCGAGCGGTTCCTGATGTCCATTTTGAAAACATCTTTGCCAAACCGATAAACGTATTGTCAGACAACCGAAGCGTGGACGTTCGGTGTTTCCTGGGCAAGCCGTCCGGCCCGGCTCCGAGTGCACTAAGACTGACGGTTGAGCTATTCGATGGTGACAGACCCATGGCGAGTGAAGCCCGGGACATTAAGGTTTCCGCAGAAGCAAACTCCTATCTGGTCT
>DATKMG010000101.1:0-4935 GCA_035541995.1 Terriglobia bacterium | reverse complement strand
AAATGGGCCGGCAGGTCACTAATCGTGTTTGGCGTTCTTCTCATGATCGGCTCCTGCCCATTTTACGCATTATCGGTCACGGGGTCCGGAACCATCCTGGCCGCACTGGCTTTGATCGGAGGAGGCAGCGCACTGTTGGCGTGGCGCCCCAGACTGAAGGACACTAACGAGGCAGTGCTGATTGCCATGAAATACGGGAACAGGCTTACAGCGACTACCCTGGCACTAGAAATGGACGTCTCGTTCAACAAAGCGGAAAAAATAATTCAGGAACTGGTTCGCAGCGGAATAGCGGAAATCGACCTGGATCACAAAGATCCCGATCATACCATCACCTACAAGATCAAAGGGTTGTGACTTGAGTGTGATCCGATACTGGTGTTCCTGCCCTGCTTGTCGTGCTCAGCGGCAATATGGCCACGGATAGGGCGCCACAGGATAGGCGGGCACACATGGCATCACCGGTCTAGGTGTTCCGGGCCTCTTCTTTTCGACGGTTTTCTCCGTTTTGGGGACCGTCGGTCTCTGCACCACGGCAGGCGGTGCAGGCGCTCTAGGGACCGCCTGTGGCGGGACTATTTGCGTCACGGGAGGTTGCGGAGTGGGGGCAGCTTGAGCCGGCGGTCCGGCCTGCGGCGGCGCCTCACTTTTCAGAGGAGGTACCGGAACAGGCTGCGAAGGCGGCACAGGTTGAATCGGTGGCCTGGCTTGTCGTTCCGGTGTAATGCTAGTCGACGGTGCGGGACGACCGGGAACGACGTGGGGCGTCTCCCTTGGTACTTCCGTGCGCGGCACTGCGGGTGGTGCGGGTTGCCGGCGAATCCCAGGCGGCGTCGGGGGTTGAGAAGGAGTGGGAATTTTGGCCACAGGAGTTTTGGAAGGGACTTTAGTCCAGGTGGGTGTCTTCCTTTTTTCGATGCAAACCGGGGGTCTCTTGCATTGAGGTTTGGCGGGCACACAGGTTAATGGCCGACCGGGCGTTTGTCCGCGAGAAGGGCCGGCAATGCCCAGGCAGGTTCCGAGCAGATCGCACGGCGCCATCAATATCCCTGAGACAAGGTCAAAAAGAGTGTCGGAGTAATCTTCCGGTTGCTGTTGGTATGCCCAAACGTATTGGAACGACATAACAAGACATATCATTGTCGGCAGTACAATGCGTTTCATGAGACACCCTGCCCCCTAATTCCGGATAGATCTTGTCATGTTAGAAAACCGCATCACAAAAGTCAACGACGACGACGGCTCGAAGACCGCTGCACCGCACGGATGCTGAGCCAGCCGGGACGGCGGATGAAACGGAAAGTCCATAATCATGGGCAACTCAAGTCTGGGCCTCTGAGTCCCGGCAGCTACGTCGATCGCGACACATTTGAGAATTTCACTATATCAGCTTGCTTCCCAGATTAACGGCAGCTATCATTCGAATTTCAATAACGTGGCTACACAAACAGGCGAGGTGGAAAATGGGTGAACAGAGGTTCCATTACGGCTGGGTTGTGATCTTTACCGGGCTCTTGGTAACTATCGGGGCCCATGGGTTTGGTCGAATGTCCTACACCCTCATCCTGCCGGCCATGAAGGATGCGCTCAGTTTCAACTACACTCAGTTGGGGCTGCTCGCTACGGGCAACTTCATCGGCTATCTGGTAATGGCAATCATAGGCGGGTTCCTTGCTGCAAAGTTCGGCACTCGCGTGGTAATTGCTTTAGCCTTGGTCCTTATGGGCATCACGATGATTCTGACGGGGCTGGCTGAAACCTTTGGATTTGCGTTTGCCACGAGGTTGATGACAGGACTAGGCAACGGCGCGGCCTACGTACCGGCCATGGCCCTGGGTTCAGCATGGTTTGCAGTCGAACGCAGGGGCTTTGCCACGGGAATCGTTTCTGCGGGAATCGGCGGGGGCACCATGATCGCAGGTCTTGTCGTGCCGGGAATATTGGCCTGGTACGGTTCTGATGGTTGGCGTTTCGCCTGGTATTATCTCGGAGGAGCGGTCTTGCTAATAGCCGCAGTGGCAGGGATATTGCTCAGAAGTCGGCCCGATGAGATAGGACTGAAGCAGGTCGGAGCCAAAGAAAGCATCGGTCCTACTGGTGCTGCGAAATCTGCCGTGGCGCCTCTGGATTGGGGCCGGGTCTACAAGATGCCACAGGTCTGGTATCTCGGGACCGTCTATTTCATGTACGGCTTTTCCTACATCATTTACATGACTTTTTTCGCTGCCTATCTCTGTAAAGAGATGGGACTGAGTTCAGGCGAGGCAGGAGGGCTCTGGGCATTGGTCGGAGGGCTGAGCATTTTTTGTGGTGTGATCTGGGGCGGCTTGTCCGACAAGCTGGGCCGTGCATGGGGCGCTGCTCTGGCCTACCTGGTTCTCGGTGCATCCTACGCTGTCCTGGCGTTGGTGCAGGTTAAAGGGGGCTTCTATCTTTCTGCAGTGCTATTCGGCATCACCGCATGGAGTATCCCCACAATCATGGCGGCCACGGCAGGCGATTACGTGGGGCCGCGGCTTGCGCCGGCAGGGCTTGGTTTTATCACGCTCTTTTTTGGAGTCGGCCAGGCTCTTGGGCCGTGGGTCGGCGGACGTATTGCAGACATTACACAGTCCTTCCAGGGTCCCTTTCTCGTCGCTTTCGGCGTTTCGTTGCTCGGCACAATCCTTTCCTTGGGTTTGAAACGCATCCATGCCGAGGATTGACAAAGACAGCGACTATACTCGAAAATGATGATGCGAAAATAAGCGTAGTTTAGAGTTTTGGGAAAGCGGAACAGGAAACCACGTTTCCACGAGAAAATTGTCTGCGAATTCGCTGTTTCGCGAAAGGGATATCAGCCATGTTTGGTTTGCACAATCAACTCCTGCGGGTGAACGTAACCGACAAGTCCTTTCACCTCGAGACGATCCCGGACGAGCTGGCAAGTCGCACGTTGGGCGGTAAGGGATTAGCCACTCGCCTGCTTCTTCAATACAATCCTCCGAAGGTCGATGCCTTAGGCCCGGATAATCATCTGATTTTCGCCACTGGTCCCGTGTCCGGCACAGGGATATGGGGCTCTTGTAGGTACGGGGTGTACACCAAGTCGCCGCAAACCGGTTATTACTCGGAGTCCTATTCCGGAGGTAAGGCGGCTGAGTACATGGTAGGCTCGGGTGTAGATGCAGTCATGATTTATGGTGCAAGCCCGAGTCCGGTCTGGCTGGAAGTCTCCAGTGAAGGGGCGCACTTCCACGAGGCTGACGAACTCTGGGGGATGGAAACCTATGAGACTGAGAACCGTATAAAAGCATGGATCAAAGAGAATCGGCCAAGCGCCAAGAACTGCGGAGTCGTAGTGGTAGGCCCCGCGGGTGAAAATCAGGTGAGCTTTGCTGTGATTGAAAATGATTATTGGCGGTCCGCGGGTCGTACCGGTGTAGGTGCGGTGATGGGTTCCAAGAAAATTAAGGGGATCGCGTTTTGGGGCAATCGCAAAAAGCAGGTTTCAGATCCCGAACTGGTGAAAAATTTCGCCAGGGATTTGGCGCACCGTTCAAAGGACAATCCCGGCGTGAAGGCGTACAAGAGCATGGGAACTCCCATGATGGTAGACGTGATGAGTCAAGTGGGTAGCTTTCCTACCCGTTATTGGAAAAAGGGGACCGTGGAGCATCGGGAGCGCATCAACGCGGCGGCCCTGCATGAGCGCTGTGATGTCCAACCCCATGCTTGCTTGAGATGTTTCATCGCTTGCGGTCGTCTAGCCACAGTCAAGGAAGGCCGACACAAGGGACTCAGAATAGAAGGGCCTGAATACGAAACCATCTATGCATTCGGCGGTCTGTGCGAAGTGGATTCCATCGAGGAGATCGCCTATCTAAACGATCTTTGCGACCGTCTCGGGATGGACACCATCAGCGGAGGCAATCTGGTTGCGCTTACCATAGAAGCGTCCCGACAGGGAAAAACCGACTATAGCATCGACTACGGTGATGTGGATCGGATCGCCGAACTTCTCAACGATATTGCGTATGGTCGCGGTATTGGAGGGACTCTGGCGAAAGGCATCAAATATGCTTCCGAAGCGCTGGGAATGGCCGATCAGGCCATACATGTGAAGGGACTGGAACCGGCCGGGTACGATCCCAGGGTGCTCAAGGGTATGGGACTGGCTTACGGCACCAGCGACCGCGGGGCTTGCCATTTGCGGACGACCTTCTACAAGCCGGAACTCGCTAAAATGATCGATCCGGAGCAGATCGAAGGTAAAGCGGAAATGTTCGCAGAGTGGGAAGACCGGCTCACAATTTTCGACTCCCTCGTCCTGTGCCGTTTCTACCGCGACCTTTATCAATGGGAAGAACTGGCCACGATGATCAAGGGCGCGACGGGTCTCGAACTGGACCGTAAGGCGATGAAGAGGATTGCCGGCAGCATCAGCGATGATACACGGCGTTTCAACATCAGGGAAGGGCTCACCCCGGAAGACGACAAGCTGCCGAAACGGTTTTACACCGAGGCGCTCCCTGAGACGGGAAAGGTTATCACCGAGGACCAGATGGGACTCCTCCTTGCGGACTATTATCAAGCCCGTGGATGGGACTCAGAAGGCAGGCCACCACAGGGAATAGTCTGATACGGATTCCGTGCCGCGCCGTCACTTGCCTCTATGCGGTCCGGAACACCTGGTGGCTCTAGGATTCAGTAGGACCGGCATCTTGCCGGTCGAGTGAATTGCCGCATTGTTCAGGAAACGGCAAGATGCCGGTCCTACTGTTGCACCCGAGCCATCACGCGGTATGTTCAGCAGATCGTCCTGGTGCAATCAGTTTCGCGAACATGATACTCTTCGATGCGTAGGGACATTGTGCAGCCCTCAAAAATATTACCTGCACCTTGATTTTCCGGCCAAAAGGTTAATAATAGTTATTTCCGGGAACACCTGAGGCA
>DATKMG010000100.1:0-5265 GCA_035541995.1 Terriglobia bacterium | reverse complement strand
TGCAACGGCGCACGGCTCGGCCCGGCTCACTCAGGACCTTGACATCGTGTACCAGCGTGATCGAGAAAATGTGGCTCGCCTGACTCGAGTGTTGGCCTCCCTTAACCCCTATCTCCGGGGAGCTCCACTCGGATTGCCTTTCGTCTGGTCCGAAGAAACCATATGGGCAGGTCTCAATTTCACTCTGACTACGTCGCTGGGTTCTCTGGATTTGTTGGGCGAGATCACAGGCGGCGGCAGCTACGAGGATCTTCTAACGGATGCCGTCACCTTGACCCTGTTCGGAGTGGAATGTCTCTGCCTCAGCCTTCCAAAGCTCATTCAGGTCAAACGTGCTGCCGGACGACCCAGGGACCTCGAAGCCATCGCCGAACTTCAGGCGTTGTTGGAGGAACGGAAATAGCGTTCATTTCAGGTTCGTTATACCGGGGTCGCTTGTTTAGGTGGCTAAAACTGTCACCTGAAATTCTCCACCAGCATCAAGGTGCAGCCCATCTCGTCGAACTGCGAAAACAAGAGATTGCGGCTGTCGGGAGAGACCGACAGTCCATGCATGGGCAATGCCGACAGCCGAGTGACCATGCTCACACGGCCGGTAGCAAAGCTTAAGAACTGAATCGAACCCTTCCCACCAGCGCCAGGCCGCGCTATGAAATACACTCCCTCATTGACAAGGGAGAAACCGCGTTGGGCCACCGACGGGATCAGCTGGGTTTCCTCGCCCCCGCTCACTGGCATTTTCCAAAGACTCCCTTTCCAAAGACTCCCTTCACCTTTGATGTAGTAAATGGATTTGCCGTCGGGTGATTCGAATGCAGGCATTTCGAATGCAGGCATCCCCCCGTTCCTGGTCACCTCAATGGCTTCCCCTCCTCCCGAGGGCACTTTCCATATCTCGGATCGACCACTTCGATTTGACGCAAAATAGATCCATCTGCCATCTCTCGACCAGCTCGGGGCTCTGTCAATGGCGGAATCGTTGGTCAGGCGGAGAGGCTTGCCTCCACTCACCCGAATGACATAGATGTTGCGGGTTCCCTCCATATCGGAATCGAAAGCGATTTTTTCCCCATCAGGCGACCAGCTAGGGGTTCCGGATTGGGTCCCCGTCCGTACAAATAACTCTGCTGTGTTGGAGCCTTCACTATCACTCATCCAGATACCCCAAACTCCACCGCGATCCGATTCAAAGGCAATCCGCTTGCCGTCAGGAGAGTATTGAGCGTTCGAATCCCAACGTGTGGAGGCAAGGAACGGGGCTGCAGAGCCGCTGGCTACTCCCGCACCCGATAGGGGAAGACGCCAAATATGGGAATTTCTGACCCAGCTCTCATACGCTAGTCGGGCGCCACTTCGAGAGATGGCTGGCCAGTGAGCGGCTCCATCGCCATATGGTAGCTTGACCGGTTCGCTAGCTCCCGAAGCCGGTACTTTCCAGAGTGTCCCTCTTCCCCCATTGTCCAAGGAAAAGATAATTTCTCGTCCACCCGGGGTCCAAGCAGAACCCCAGCTGTCTCCCTTTAAGGAAGTCAGACGTCTCGGTTTACCTCTGGGGTTCAAATCATCCGTCAGATCAAGTAAATAAATCTCTGACAACCACAAACCAGTCGAGTGACTGAACGCTATTGTGTGCCCATCAGGTGAGACCGCAGGAGAGAAATCAAGTGACTCTTTCGTCGGAGGCATGGTCAGGGTGCGCATTTCGCCGGTCTCTGTTGACAGCAGCGCCAAGCCGTCAATCACTACCCACTTGCTGTCGGGAAACCAACTGAATATCGGAGTGAACTCCCTTAGAGAGGGAACAGGGACCTCCGCCACAACGCGCTCTGGGCCGCCAATGGCAGGGATGATTATGAAGGTGGCATGGTCACCTGACCGCCGGATGAAACCAATGGACCGTCCGTCTGGGGAAAAGGCTGGACTATCATCGGAGGCCGGATCTGTGGTTAATCTCAGCGGGGTGGGAGCGCCAACCAGCTTGATATAGATATCCGTATTGTCCTGCTTTTCTCCGGACCAGGAAAAAGCCACCTGGTTACCATCCAGGGAAAAAGAGGGAGATTTCTCCCAACCCGGATAACTGGTCAACGGGATAACCTGAGGTGACGGGGTCGGCTTTCTGTCTGTCTCCCTTAAGAACCAGCCAGCAACAGCCAGAGCCACCACGGTTAGCATGGCTCCTGCCCAGTACCAGGTCCGCCGAGTCGACGGACCTGTGGTTGCCGTCATGGCCAGTTTGCCTGAATCGGATTCTTCTTTCAGTTCTTCCAGAGCTACCTTGAGATCTTCCATATCTTGGAACCTGCGGCCCGGATCCTTTCGCAAACAGCGGTTGATGACCTTCTCCAGATCATGCGGCATGTCTGGAGATAGCTCGCTAACGGGCTTGGGCTCCTGCTTCAAGATCGCCCCCAGCGTGGATATATTTGTATCGCCGTCGAATGCCTTCCGCCCGGTTACCATTTCATAGAGCACCGAGCCGAAGCTAAAGATATCGGTTCGTTCATCCAGCTTCTTGCCTTCGGCCTGCTCCGGAGACATGTATGCCACCGTGCCCAGGATCAGCCCTTCCTCAGTCAACGACCGGTTTCTCCCCGGCAGCGTAGTTTTCTCATCCTGCTCAGGGCCTATAGTTTTGTCCGTCAGTTTGGCCAGGCCAAAATCCAGCACCTTTACCTGACCACTCTCCGCTACCATCACGTTGCCCGGTTTCAAATCTCTATGCACGATGCCAGCCCCGTGGGCCACAGCCAGGGCGTCTGCCACCTGAATGGCAATCGGCAAGGCCTTCTTCAACCCCATCCCCTTGCGCGGAATCAACTCCTCGAGCGTCCGGCCCTCCACATATTCCATGGCGATGAAGTCCAGGCCTTCAGCCCGGTTGATTTCATAGATCGTCACGATGTGGGGATGATTCAGCGAGGCCAAGGCCTGAGCTTCTCGCCGGAAGCGCCCCAGTCGTTCAGGGTCGCGGATAAAAAGATCGTGCAACACCTTAATCGCCGCACGGCGGCCTAACGTCGTGTCCTCGGCAAGATACACCTTGCCCATGCCTCCTTCGTCAATCTTTTCCAGGATTCGGTAGTGCAGCAAGGTCTCACCGGCCATGGAGGCCGCTCCACTGGCGGCACGCTCTGCCGAAGCCTCCGTTCCACCCAGGACTGGGCTTGCCATAAAGCTGCCAGCCTGCTCATGCTCCCTAATCAATGACTCGACCTGAAAGCACAGTTCTTTGTCCTGGCCACAGGTTTGAGCAAGGAAAGCGGCGCGCTCGCCACGTTCTCGTTCCAACGCCGCCTCAAACAAATCCGTGATTTGCTGCCAACGCTCTGGTGTCATCGCTATTTGTTCTGCGGGAACTCATGGTCATCCGGACAGTCGGACCGCAGCCGAAGACCCTCTCCATCACACAATCTGGCTAAGTAAGATGATACGGACTGGATTGCATTATATATGAATGCGCACATTTTACACTTTTCATCGCGGCTCCCACCTTGGCGTGGACCCAATCCCCTATTCCCTCTTCTCTATCCCCTATCCCCTAATCACGCCCGTTCCAATCCCCAACGGTGGCGCAATCCACTTTCGAGCCTGGCAAAGAAAAACCGATCTACCAGCAGGCCAATCCCAACTATGACGATCATGACCGCTATGACCTGGCTCATATCGTTGAGTTCCCGTCCCAATGTCAACAGGTGGCCCAATCCAACGCTCACATAAAGCAGTTCCCCGGCCATCAGTGACCTCCAGGCAAACGACCAACCCTGCTTCATTCCGGTGACAATTGAAGGCAAGGCAGCCGGAAAGATCACCTCCACCAGCATGCGGAAGCCGCGGGCTCCCATATTGCGGCCTGCCGAGATCAGCAAGGGGGGGACATTTCGGACACCGGATTCCGTGGCGATGGTAATAGAAAGCAGGGCCCCCATGACGACCACAAAAATGATAGCCGCCTCGCTCAAGCCAAACCAAAGCAAGGCCAGCGGCAACCAGCAAATGCTGGGCAGGGTTTGAAGTCCCAGGACCAGGGACCCCAAAGTGTCGCGCAGAAGCCGGACGCGCCCGAGTGCCAGGCCGAAAATCACCCCCAATACGAGAGAGATGAGGTAACCAATCAGGATCCGCTGCATGCTGGCAGCAATTCCAATGAGAAAGGTCTTGTCCAGGAACCCCTCCAGCAAGGTCCGGAACACTTCCAGCGGCGAAGGGAACAGAAACCTGGGCCACAGTGCCAGCCTATATGCCGCCTCCCATATCACGATCATCAGCGCGTAAAACGTGCTTTTTCGGAGTAGCCCGCCAGTCATGATCCAGTTCCTCCTTCGCCACCTTCTCGACTTCTTCCTTCAAATCAGAAAGGATGGCCTTGGCATAAGCAATCAAACTCGGATCCTCGATGTGCCGGGGCCGTCCTAACTGAATCTGAAACTCCCGCTTGATGCGGCCGGGTTGAGTCGCCAGAACCACAACCCGATCCCCCAGGCACGCCGCTTCTCTAACATTGTGGGTTACAAACACAACGGTCTTCCGGGTGGCTGCCCAGATCTCCTGCAATTCTTCATGGAGGATATCCCGGGTCTGGGCATCCAGAGCGGCAAACGGCTCGTCCATGAGGAGAATCTCCGGATCTAACGCCAGCGCACGTGCCAGGGCCACCCGCTGTTTCATTCCCCCCGAAAGCTCGTGGATATAGGCATGCTGGAATCGGCTCAAGTGGACCATTTTCAGGAAATGGATGGCTCTCTCTTCTCGTTCACTTGCGGGGATATTGGCCATTCTCAGTCCGAACTCTACGTTCTTAATTACGGATAACCACGGAAACAGGGCGAGTTCCTGAAAGATCAAGATGCGGTCCCGACCTGGTCCCGGGATTGGGGAGCCGTCGACGAAGGCGCCTCCGCTATCGGGTTTCTCTAATCCGGCAATGATGTTCAGCAGGGTCGATTTGCCGCAACCGGAAGGGCCAACGAGACACAGGAACTCCCCGGCCTTCACATCCAGGCTGACATTTTCGATGGCGTTAACCGTTCCCTTCCGGGTCGGAAAAGTCTTGGAAACGTCCTTCAGGAGCAGTTTGGCAGGGGCGACTTCCGGCGGCTTTATGGCTATCCGGTTGAGTTTGTTATTGAAGAACATAAGTCAAATATTAGTCCTTGAGAATTTAATGCCGTCGTTGGCCGCCACCAAAGTCTAGCCGCAGCGGCGCAAAGATGCAATTGGACGCGAATAGCTACGGATGACCCCGGACGAAAACGGTGGACTTGG
>DATKMG010000099.1:0-4289 GCA_035541995.1 Terriglobia bacterium | reverse complement strand
CGCCGACAAAGAGATAGGACAACTGGCTCAGCCTGATTCTCTGTTTCGCATTGGCAGCGTCTCCAAACCCATTACTGCCGTTGCAATTCTGAAACTGATGGAAGAGGGCAAGCTTGATCTAGAGACAAAAGTCTTTCATTTCTTGGATCATCTTAAGCCTCCCCCCAAGGCCAAAATCGACCCCCGTGTCCAACAGATAACCATCAGACAACTCCTCTATCATTCAGGCGGGTGGGATCAGCAAAAGAGCTTTGATCCCATGGGGCGTTTTCGAGAAGCGGCCAGCGTACTTAATGTTCCACTTCCTGTCAGTGCAGCGACCGTTATCCGCTTTATGCTGGGCCGTCCACTCGATTTCGATCCCGGGGCGCGTCATGCCTATTCCAACTTTGGCTATTGCGTGCTTGGCAGAGTGATTGAAAAAGCGAGCGGACAAAAGTACGAGGATTATGTCACTGAGCATTTGCTGAGACCTGCCGGGATCACCCGTATGCGGATCGGGCATTCGCTTTCTGAGCATCGGTACCCTGGGGAAGTGCACTATTACAGTGCTCCAGGAGTACTCCGGGTCCCATCAGCCCTCTCATCCCAAGGGGAGAGAGTCCCAATCCAATACGGGGGATATTACCTGGAGTCTATGGATTCATATGGAGGCTGGATCGCGTCTGCCATCGATTTGGTCCGTTTCGTGAATGCCGTCGACGGGCGTAACGGCCGCCCCGCCTTACTTAAGCCGGAAACCATTGATCTGATGTTGGCGCGCCCTGAACCTCCGCTCTGGATCGGGACCCCTGTTTACTATGGGATGGGATGGAACGTGCGGCCGTTGAAAAAAGGGTTGATCTGGTATCATACTGGCGCTCTGGCCGGAAGCAGCCTGGCCCTGGTCATACGAACCCCGAAGGGATTGTCATGGGCGGCATTATTTAACTCAATCCCGGCATCTATTTCTGAAGTGGCACCCTTCTTCATTGACCTGGATCGAGCCATCGGGCAAGCCCTGGACCAGGTGACCGTTTGGCCCACTCATGACCTGTTCGCACAATATCCTTGAGAATGCCAACCCGGGAGTGCCCGCCGGTCCTCTCCAAATCAAGATGCATCGCTTCTCACTTGAGCATTTTGTCCTTCGCCCTCTGAGAATCGAATCCCCTGGGCATCAGCTATCCGGGGCGAATATCCTCCGCACATTCAACTTCGATGGGAATGTATTCAGTTGAGGATGAGTATAGTGGCTGGGGTGCAGATAACAAAAAACAATAGGCGGCAGTACTCTAGAACATCAGTCTGCTTTCGGTATTAGTTCTCACATCTGCCGAGAGCACACAATCATTTAGATAAGGCCCGCGTCATGCTTCCTGGTCCTATGAGAGAATCAGTAGTCGAAAGAGAGTTTACACCTAGCATGTTCCCTAAGCGTATACTTGGCATCATGGGAACAAGGTCCACCACTGTCGCGAAGAGCCTCTAGTGTCGCCCGTGCGGCGTCCGGTGCCCACTCCAAAGCATGGGCCGCAGACCAACATCGGACGTGGGGACTCGGGTCCGTCAGCAACGAAACGATACCCGCCTTTCCTTCCTCTCCCCCCGAATCGCCGAACTAAAGGGATTCGGGGGGAGAGGAGATGAATTTCCTGAAACGCTCACCCAGGGCGGCTCTCGGGGCTCCTGCCCCTCGATCGCCCTGGGCTAATAATCTGTCGCCCATACCGGGCTCTTAGAGGAAGCAGTGGCATCCTGCCACTGCACCTATTGAAAGACGTCCAATCTCCAGTGTCCCAAAGGGACAATGGAAAGTAGCTAGGGTGACACGAGAAGCGCGTCACCCTTGGATACTCGTCCCCCTCAAAATCCCCACCCTGGCAGGGGTGGCGGGAGAGATGTCGTTATATTCAGCGAAGTCAGTCATTGACTCATGTTGATGGTTGAAAACGTAGATTAGGGGTCATTATATCGGTTCCAAGCCCGCTGTGTAAGAGTCATCCAGACGGCCTCTTGAGAATGCTTCGTTCCAAGATGAATGTGGCGCAAAAGTGTTTCTTGCTTCTAGATCGGATTACGAACCTCTCCAAATCTCTATTGCCAGGATTCGGCCTTACAAATAGACTTACAAATTGCCTTAGGCCCTGACTCTGCTCGAGGTGGTATTTTCGCACCAAGACCATCAGTCATGGATATGAAATGGGTCAGGCTAGTACGCACCTGTCGCTGCTTTTGCATTTCATTATTACTTCATCATCTTTCTTTGCAGGTCTGCTGAACATGATTGAAATCGGTTTTCACACGGATGCCTTCAATTCCAGTTATTGGAGCTTTGACCAATGCCTGAATTGGTGCCACCGCCAGGGTTTGAAGTTTATCGAGTGCGGCGCCATCGATGGGGTAAGTTGGATTCATGGACTCGGTTACCAGCCACATGTGGCATTGTGGCAAGACCCCCTGCAGATGAGGAAGAAGATGGAAAAGCTGGGAGTCGAGTTTTCCCAAATAGACGCAGCATTCCCCCTTTCGCTGCCGGAAGGAGCCACGCTCGGTGTCGAGTATGTCCTGCATACGGTTCGCTGGGCGAAACTCGTCGGCTGCCCCCGCGTGGATACCACCGACGACCGCCTCAAGCCGGAAAGCATGAGCGAACGCGAGGTTCTGGAACTGATGCGATCTCTCTACCGGCAGATCGTCCGTGTTGCAGAAGCTTACGAGATTACGATTAACATCGAGCCTCATGGTTATTTCACGACCAAACCGGACTTCATGGCGGAAATGCTTGCTTTCGTCGACTCCCCCTTCCTACGCATGAACATGGACACCGGCAACACCTTCATCGCCGGCCAGGACCCGGTGGCCTTTCTGGAACGGTTCATGCAAAGCGTGAGTCATGTTCACATCAAAGACGTCAGTCAGAGTTTGGCAGCCTCTGCGCGAGGAGAGTTGACCGGCATTGCAGTCAGCCACTGTGCCCTGGGCGATGGCACCAACGCAGCCAACATTGTCAGCTGCATCAATAAGCTTGTCGCCGCAGGATACGACGGCATTCTGAGCATCGAATGCGAAGGCCAGGGCGGGCCGATGATCGAAAAAAGCCTGGAGTGGCTCAGGCGTGTTGTTGCTTCCGCAGTTTCTAGTAAAGCTTAAACCAGGACCAGGGAGAAATCATGAACCTCAGAAAAATCGCACTCTTGTTCATGCTTGTTTGTACGAACGTCCAATTGTTTGGGGAGGGTCGCCTGAAGGCGCTGATCCTGACGGGTGAAAGCGACACGCTCTATCATGACTGGCGAATCTCGACGCCCTTTCTAAGGAATCTGCTGGAACGGAGCGGCCCCTTTGAGGTCAAGGTGCAGGAACAGATGCCGGGGACGGGAGCGGCCGCACTCGTGCCGTTTGATGTTTTGATCCTGAACTATAACGGTCCGCGCTGGGGTGTAGAAACCGAAAAGGCCGTAGAGGATTTTGTCCGCGGGGGCAAAGGTATGATCTCGTTCCATGGTGTGACCTACGGCCCCATGTACGGAATGGTTTTCGACAGAAATACGGAGAAGTGGAGTTTACCGGCAGCTGGAGGCGGAGGCTGGGCTGCTTACCCGTCTCTGATCGGCGCGCGCTGGGATCCAGAGAAGCTTGGCCACGGCATCCGCCACGTTTTTCCCGTCAAGTGGCTCGATCCCCAACATCCGATTAACCGCGGGATGCCCGCAACATTCCTGGCCAATGACGAACTCTACCACCGCCTGGAGTTGCTACCCAACACAACGGTGCTCGCCACCGCGTACAGTGAACCGGAGACAGGCGGAACGGGCAACGATGAACCGATGGTTTGGACAGCCCGTTTTGGCAGCGGCCGCACTGTTCACCTCACTTTGGGGCATGATCTTTCAGCCATCTCCCAGCCGGGGTTCGAAGCTGCCTTTGCTCGCGGAGCTGAATGGGCCGCCACCGGACAGGTCACCTTGCCGCCAGAGGTCGCGGTGTCTTCTGTGTCCAAGAGCCCGGTCCGTGTGCTGGCAGTCACGGGAGGGCATGGGTACCCTACCTCATTCTACACTCTGTTCGAGGGGTACGATGACATAGCCTGGTCACATGCAGTCTCGCAGAAGGATGCATTCACCCAGGATCTGACCCGGCGATTTGACGTCATCGTTCTGCATGATATGGCGGAGGACCTCGAGACAAGCGCACGGGAATCCCTCCGAGGTTTCGTGGAGGCCGGCAAAGGGGTTGTGTCGATCCATCACTCCATTGTGGATTACACGGCTTGGCCCTGGTGGTATGAGAATGTTATCGGCGGTAAG
>DATKMG010000098.1:0-4164 GCA_035541995.1 Terriglobia bacterium | reverse complement strand
GTCCATTGCCGACATCCTGATTCGGGTTCGATCACGGCCACCTTTTTCGGAAAACGTTGAGCAGCTTGCCGAAGAGCAAATGTCAAAGGCTCTGAAGGAACCTGGACCGGAGGACGACGTGATTTCATTCCTCTGCTCCGTGAGCGGTTTTTCGGATTCGATTTCCCAAGAGACCGGACGGTGCCCAGACAATCACGAGGACCAAAAGCAGACCAAAAAACATCTTATGGCCTGTCTCAAACAGCCTCTTAAACAGGAACTCGTCCACGCTGGTTATGACCAATGCCCCTGCCATAGGGCCGATAATGGTAGTCATACCCCCAAAAAGCGAACCCACAATGGGCATTACGGACCAGTATGCGTCGAATGCAGAATCCGGTGAGAGAAATCGAATATAATGGGCGTAAAAGGCCCCCATCATGGAAGTGCAAAGGGCGGAAACAGCCAGAGCTATGGCTTTAGTCCGTACTACGGGCACCCCGATACCCGCCGCAGTGTCCTCGTTGCCGTGAACGGCCGCCATAGCCAGGCCGGTATTGGACCAGCGAAGAAAATATACTGCCAGGTAGATGACAAACATGAGAAACGATGCCACGTAATAGTTCGTGGTCCTGGAAATGAAGAACTCGAGGTTCAAGCCACCTAACTGAATGGGTGGCAACGAGGGTATATTAAAGATCCCCTGAGATCCTTCGGTCAGCCAGGTCAAATTCATAGCAAGCAGTTTCATCACTTCGGCAAATCCGAGGATGAGCAACGCAAAATATGCTCCTCTCAGTCGGAAGGCAGGTAGCCCGATGATCAGCGAACTAAGGGCGCCGCACAGTCCCGCAGCCAGAATGGCAAAATATGGGCTCCAATCTGCCTTCATGACCAGGATAGCCGACGCATATGCCCCGATTCCGAAGAAAGCTGCGTGTCCGAAGGACACCTGGCCGCATATTCCCGCCAGGAGGTTCCAGGCTATGGACACAGCCCCCAGAATGATAGCGGGAATGAATATGCTGATATAGTACGGATCAAACGACAGCATAAATGGAATCGCGAGCACAATTCCCATGATCACGATACCTGCCTGTTTTTCCGTCCAAAGACGTTGCCCAAATAGGTTCACCTACAACCCCTTGCCGAAAAGACCCCTGGGACGAATCAGAAGAATCATGAGAAAAAGAGTGAAGCCGAACAGCTCTCGATAGGAGGCATTGGTAAACGTAACGGTCAAGGCCTCGCCAACCCCCAAAATCATTCCTGCAACCACGAGCCCGAGCAATGAGCCGACTCCCGCCAGTACGGTCAGGATGAAGGCTTTGATTGTGACGGCCAACCCCGCTCCGGGGCTTATGTGCGAGACCATGCCCAGCAGTGGCCCGCTCAAACCGGCCAGGACGCCACCAATACTGAAGGCCATCAAATCAACTCGGTTCACATTAATGCCGGCCAACCCCGCTGCATCGCGATCGATTGCCGTAACTCGGATGGCCAAGCCGGTTTTGCTTCGTGTCAAGAAAAAGTGCAGACTAAAGACGGCTACAAGCGAAATGACCAGCGTGAAGATCTCGCCGACACTCATGTATATGCCGTAAAGGGCCACCGGATGTTCGAGCCAATCCACCCCGATATTTCTGATATCCGCGGTCCAACATTCTATGAAGAGGTTCGCCAGGAAGACGCTCAATCCAAAGGTCAAAATGAGGGTGTTGAGATCCGAGGTCGTGCGGATCCTCTGGAGAAATATTCGGTAGCTCAGAAAGGCTGTCCCTCCTGCGGTCGCGGCCGCAACCGGCATGGCAAGGATTGGATTGACTCCCCATATCACCAAGAGCCAATAGGCCACATATCCGCCAAGCACGAGAAACTCGCCGTGGGCCAAGTTGATAATGCGCATTATCCCGAAGACAAAGGCCAGTCCAAGGCAATAAAGTGAGTAGTCCACTCCCTCAGCCAGCCCCGATAGGAATGATTGCGCGATTGATGCCAGGGAGATCAACGCGACACCCCCGCTTTCTCATCGCCTTTCATCCACGGCACACCTGGATATTGCGCTTGTCCGGTGGATCGATCTTTAGGGTAGACTACAACCTGATTCCCTTTTTGAGTTTGAAACAGTATTGCCACGAAATATTTCGGATCGCCCTTCTCATCGAAAGCAATACGACCCATTGGGCTCATTACGTCCAGTTCTCGCAAGGCCTTTCGGGTTTTCTCGGGACCATAGGCGCCGGACTCGCCACCACCCTCTTTGATGGCGTCCAGCATGACTTTAGCGGATAGGTAACCCAGCATCCCAATGTACGATGGTTCCTCATTGTACTTGGTCTTATAGCCGGCAACCACGGCTGCCTCTTGTTCTTTGGCCTCCTTTGGAGCCGTGCCGATTTCCCAAACGGATGTGCCGTATGTGAATTCGCTCAGTGGGCCGAGTTCCCGGATGAAATCCGGAGTGCCGATGCCCCAAGCGCCGATGTAAGCTTTTATCGGCAAGTTAAGTATCTTGGCGTCCTTGAGGGTGCCCACGTAGTCGGGAAAATACCCTTCTACGAGGAGGACCTCGCACCCGGCGTCTCTCAGTTTGAGCAGGATGGGTTTGAAATTCGTCGTACCCTTTTCGAATTTCTCGAATACGGGCACAGCCAATCCTGCGGCGGTCAGTTGGCTTTTCACAGCCTCTGCTATCTCCGCGGTGGCCGATAGACTGTTGTAGAGTATGCCGACCTTTTTGGCGCCCAGAAGGTCTTTAATGGCCCCGGATTGAGCAGCGGCATACCCTGGCATATAGTTCAACCGAAAGAAGTTCTTGAATTTCTTTACCGAGAGCTTCGTATCCACGGCCCCGGTGATCAAGTACGGCGTATCGTAACGCTCCGCCGCCTCTGAGGCCGGACCAACGAGATTCGAACCATACCCGCCGACTATGGCGTTCACGTGGTCTACACCAGCCAGCTTTTCTACGGCTGAGATCGCTTTTTGGGGATCGCTCTCATCATCATAGACCTTAAGCTCCACCTTGATCCCGGAATCCTTCTCGAATTGCTCCGCACCCAGCCGGATGCCTTTGATCTGCTCGATGCCGTGCTTCGCTAAAGCCCCCGTTTGCGGAGCGTGTGCTCCCAATTTGATGGGTGCAGCAGCATGAGCCGCTACCAGCCACACGATCAAGATGAAAACAATCACACATCCAACGATAGCTCTTGTCATCTTCATCGCTCGATCACTCCTTCCGCTTTATTTTGGGAAAGCTTCAGCTTCCTGCCTCTGGACTCTCACAATCCCATGTAAGCCTCTTTAACGTGCGGGTCCTCGCGGAGAGCCCTTGCTTCGCCCTCCAGGACAACGGAGCCTGTCTCCAATACGTAACCATAGGATGCTACGGATAAGGCGACCTGAGTATTTTGCTCGACAAGAAGAATTGTTGTGCCTGAATCCACGATCCTCTCGATTGCTTCGAAGACTTCTTTAACAATCAACGGAGCCAAACCCAATGAGGGTTCGTCCAGCAGGAGGAGCTTCGGGCAACCCATCAACCCTCGGCCGATAGCTACCATCTGCTGTTCCCCTCCGGAAAGCGTCCCGCAGAGCTGAGATTTTCGTGTGATCAGGTGTGGAAACAGGGTAAAGACGTACGACATGGTCCGTACCAGCTTTGCCGCGTCGTTAACCAAGTAAGCACCCATCCTTAAGTTTTCTTCCACCGAGAGCGACGGCCACAGTCGCCGCCCTTCGGGCACCATGATGAGGCCGAGACGAACGAGATCGTAGGTCTTCTTGCCTCCAACCTCATCACCACCAAACAAGATTCGTCCTGCGGCAGCCGACACAAGGCCGGTCAAGGACCTCAGGAGCGTGGTCTTGCCTGAGCCGTTTGGCCCGAGGATGCACGTGACCTTCCCCGGAAGAGCTTCAAACGTGATGCCGGTCAGGATCTGCGCATCTCCATATTTTACGGTCAGGTCTTCGACCCTAAGCACTCGCATTTCTCCCTAAGTAGGCCTGGATCACGTCGGCATCCCGGACAGCGGCTTCCGGAGTCCCATCGAAGATAAGCAGGCCGAAGTTCAGCACGAGGATTCGATTACACACCTCCATGATTGCCCGCAGGTTGTGCTCAATCATCAGGATCGTGATTCCATGGTCCGCGTTCAGCGATTGTATAAACGGCAGAGACTT
>DATKMG010000097.1:0-4284 GCA_035541995.1 Terriglobia bacterium | reverse complement strand
TTCTTCTGCCAGGCCCAGCTGGCTAGCCGCAAGGACTATGCCGTCCTGATTTTCAACTCTTCGCGTGATCCGGAGGCCAACGAGAAGATTCAGAAGATGCGCAAGACCACCATGGAGTCTCATGCCGGTGAAATGGAAACCTCCACCGTGCTGGCCCATCGTCCGGACCTAGTACACATCGAGAGGGCCAAGGACCAGAGCGGAGAGGACCAGAAACGACTGCAATCCCTGCCGGATGTCTATACCGGGATCTGGTGGTATGCCAGTTTCCCCAATCATTATGCCGGCGACGGCAGTCCGGGAAATCCCGAGTTGGGAGAGCTCCTGCTTAACAGTCAAGCGGATGCTTTGGTGAAAGTGATTATCAACGTCAAGAAGGATTCGACCGTTCTGGACCTTCAGAGGCGCTTCTACGACGAGGCCGAGAATCCGCTCAAGACAAAGCAGTAGATAGGACGCTCCTGACGGAGCTAAAGGATATGCAGAAAGACGCCATTGCTGCAAACAGAGCGCTCCTAACGGAGCTGAATAAGTTGAGAGTTCCGGATGACCGTTTCAACCTCACCATCGCGGATGAAAATGTACCCGATTCCCCCTTTGAAGGGTGTGAAGCCTTGAGAAGGCTTCACGGGATTGTCTCTCTTCTGTTCTGACCTGTTCTCTTAATAAAAGGGACAACCCCCTGGCAGCCAAGGATGAAGCTTTATCAACGCTTCATCCCCCTTTTTCAAGACTTTACTAAGGGGGATTTTCATGAGAGTGCCCCATGACCTTTCCAGGTCACCGCAGTCGATGACAATGCTGGAGGGCCCCGCTTCGTCGGGGCCGCGGTCGCGACGGAGCGCGAACCTCCACTAGGAACGGCATTTTCGTGGGAGCCTGGCATGACCCTTCCAGGGGCGCCACGTATAATGCAATTCCACTCCTAAACATCGGAGGGGAAGGCGCGGGCGATGGCGGTCGCCAAGCGCCAGGGGTGGTTTCGAACCCCAAGTCCAAACAAGTGAAACTATTAGACTTGAGATCGAGACAAAACCTGACGGGGCAGTAATACCCTGCAATTTTGCCGATTCATCACTCAAGATTCCCTTTGACATTCTATGGGAAGAGGCCTACTCTTTCCTTAGATATTCTAGGGGGAGCTGATGACAAAATCGAATGTGGATTTACTGCAAGGGACGCTCGACCTCCTGGTCCTGAAAACACTGGCCTTAGAACCGATGCATGGGTATGGGATCTCGCAACGGATTCAGCAAGTCTCCAAGGAAGTGCTGCGGGTTCAGGAAGGTTCTCTCTATCCCGCACTCTACCGCCTGGAACGACGCGGATGGATTGATTCCGAATGGGGAGTTTCGGAGAACAACCGCAAGGCAAAGTACTACCGTTTGACTAAGGCAGGCCGGAAGCAGTTGGAGCTTGAGACGAGGACTTGGGAGCGGCTGGCAGCTGCCGTAGCCCAGATACTTCAGAACGCCTGAAGAGACAGGTAGCGAAGGACTCTCGATTCCTCCTTGGCTTGTCGGGCCAAGAGGAAGATCCATCTTAAGGAATCATTCATTGAAGTTGAGGAGGTCAGCGGATGGCTCCTCTCACCAAATTCTTGGCAGCTCTCCGTGTCCGGTTATTAGGGAACAGATCTGAGAGCGACCTTTCAGCGGAACTGCAGTTCCATTTGGAGTGCAAAATCGACGAGAACCTCAGAGCCGGGATGTCCCCGGCGGAGGCCCGCTGCCAGGCTCTGCTGACATTTGGCGGGGTGGACCCCATCAAAGAGGCCTGCCGCGACCAATGGGCCTTCCGTTGGATAGAAGATTTAGCCAAGGACTTGCGGTATGGAATCCGGCTTCTCCTCAAAGCACCAGGCTTCACAGTCGTTGCTATCCTGACACTGGCGTTAGGTACGGGTGCCACTACGGCTATTTTCTGTGTGGTCAATGCTGTGATCCTCCGACCTCTCCCCTATCGCGAGCCGGACCGCATTGTCAAACTCACCATGACGAACCTTCCCAAGGGGATCAACGATGCATCAGTATCGTGGCTTGATTTCTGTGACTTGCAGCAGCAGAGCCACTCCTTTGAGCACTTGGCCTTGCTCGCCCCGGGATTGACCATCCTTTCAACGCCGGAAGGATCCGAACGCATTCTTGGAGCTGGAGTGACGGATAAGTTCTTCGATGTGCTGGGCGTTCCCCCTCTTCTAGGCCGGACATTTCTGCCGGGTGAGGAAAAACAAAATGGCCCCCACAGACTGGTCATCGGCTATAGCCTATGGCAGCGCCAGTTTGGTTCTGACCCGGACATCCTTGGAAAAACAGTGACCCTAATGAAGAGCCCCAGACAGGTGATTGGGGTCATGCCTCCTGGGTTCTCCTTTCCGGAGGGATCGGAAGCGTGGTTTTTGGGAGTAAATCATGACCCTTCTCGTGACGGCCGGTCGTTCTTTGCGGCGGTTGGTCGGCTCAAATCAAGCGTTCCACTGGAACAAGCTCAAATGGAAATAAGAACGATAGCCCAGCAGCTAGCTCAGCATTATCCAGATACTAACCAAGGCTGGAGCGTCGCGATTACCTCTCTGCAAGAGCTTGCTGTGCGAGGGATTCGTCCGGCACTCCTGATTCTGATGGGGGCGACCGGCATGGTGCTCCTGATCTGTTGCACGAACGTGGCCAGCCTCCTCCTGGCTCGGGGGCTGGCGCGACAAAGGGAAATCACCATTCGATTGGCTCTGGGGGCCAACAAGCGAAGGACGATGCGTCAGCTACTGACGGAGAGTTTTCTGCTGGCTGGCCTCGGTGGGATCGCGGGACTGGCATTGGCATATAGTGGAGTCCGTATCCTGGTGGCGCTCGCTCCTGCTATATTGCCACGGATAGCAGAGACAAACGTCGACCTTCGTGTCCTGGGTTTCACCTTGCTACTCTCTGTAGTCTCATGCCTCCTTTCTGGAGGGCTGCCCTCATGGCAAGCCGCTCGGACAGACCCAAACGAGGCTCTCAAGGAAGGTTCGAAAGGGGCGACGCGGAGTCTCCCTCATCGACGCCTGGGAAGCGTATTGGTAATCAGTGAGCTGGCCTTGTCGCTGGTTCTCCTGATTGGTGCCGGTCTCCTATTGGAAAGCTTTTGGCGTGTTCAGCGAACCAACCTTGGATTCAACCCGGAGAATCTCCTGACATTACGAGTCTCTTTAGCCACTCTCCCAGACCCACAATGGTCCCCTTTCCTTCAAGAAGTAATGGCTCGCATCCAGACCCTGCCAGGGGTGAAATCAGTGGGGGGCACGACCAGTCTGCCGCTGCGTGGCGGTGGCTTGAACCGGGCCTTTGTGGTCGAAGGACGCCCGCTCGTTCCCGAGCAGGAGGATTACGCTGCCTATTTTCAGGTGTCACCTGGATACCTGCGAACCATGGGGATTCGGATTTTGAGTGGCCGGCCGTTCAGCGACAGAGACAAGCAGGACTCACCTGGAGTGGCAATCGTTAACGAGACTTTAGTCCGCCGCTTTTGGCCGGAAGGGAACGCCCTCGGGAGAAAGGTCACGTTGTGGCGTGATCAGAAGACTCCGAGGGAGATTGTGGGAATAGTCCGTGACGTGAGGTCTGAATCGAGAGAGGCGCCCCCAGAACCCCAGATTTACGTGCCCTATGTACAGGACCCGATGCCGGCTTGCTCTCTGGTGATTCGTACTGCGACTGATCCTATGAGTCTGGTCTATACAGTCCGAAGAGTAGTGAAGTCCGTTGATGCGTATCCGCCGATATACGAGGTGCGAACGATGGAACAGATTGCATCCGGGACGATTGCGGAACGGCACTTCTATTTGGTTCTTCTTGGCAGCTTTGCGATTCTGGCCCTAATCCTGGCTGCGGTTGGTATTTACGGCGTTCTGGCCTACACGGTGAGCCAGCGCACGCACGAAATTGGCATTCGCATGGCTGTGGGCGCCTCCACGGGAGATGTTTTCCGGTCGGTCATGCATCAAACCACTTTGCTCATTGTGTTGGGCCTTGGTGCTGGGTTGCCTATGGCGTTTGCCTTAACGCGCTCGCTGGCCAGTCTTCTGTTTGGTGTCAGTGCCAGAGATCCAGTCGTATTCACCGGAGCAACTCTGATCGCAGTTGCGGCAGGGCTGATAGCATCTTATCTTCCAGCTCGGCGGGCAGCCCGCGTCGATCCTATGATGGCATTAAGGTACGAATGATGGAAATGAGGGTTCGCGATTTATAGATGTCGAACTGGAGATAAGGCCCGTGTTTCAGCGACTTCCTCTTTGATGTGGCCGATGGC
>DATKMG010000096.1:0-11183 GCA_035541995.1 Terriglobia bacterium | reverse complement strand
AGCTTGAGAAGAGAAAGGCTTTGACCGATGGAAATGGCAACCAGCCATCGCATTAGAACCTTAATCGTCGACGATGAATCCCTGGCCCGAGAGAAGATTCGCAACTTCCTGTTGCGGGATCCTCAAATTGAAGTCATTGGGGAATGCGCGAACGGGCCGGATGCCATAGTTGCCATCCAGCAGTCTACTCCGGACCTGCTCATGCTGGATATCCAAATGCCACAGATGGATGGATTCTCCGTACTCGAGGCAGTTTCCGACGGTATTCTCCCTCACGTGATATTTGTGACGGCTTACGACCAATATGCCCTCCGGGCGTTTGAGTTTCATGCCCTGGATTACCTGCTAAAGCCTTTTGATTGGGAGCGATTTGAACAGACCCTGCAACGAGCTAAGGATCAGGTGTTCAAGGAGCGAAGCAGTCAGTTCAACCAGGGGATTCAAACATTGTTGGAACAATTGAAAGAACGACCTCGATATCTGGACCGACTGGTCATCAAGAGTACCGGCAGGGTCTCCCTGCTGAAGACGGATGAGATTGATTGGATTGAAGCTGAAGGGAACTATGCCCGTCTCCATGTCGGGAAAGAGTCTTACCTCTTGAGAGAGACAATCTCATCTTTGGACTCCCAACTTGATCCAAAGACCTTCTTGCGGATTCATCGGTCCACAATCGTGAATCTCAACCGGATCAAGGAGCTGCAGTCCTGGTTCCACGGAGAGTTCCAAGTCATCCTGAGGGACGGCACCCAATTGCTGCTAAGTCGCTCCTACCGTGAAAAATTAGAGAAGGCCCTAGGTAGAACCCTTTGATTCCGTCCCTCGATTTGGGACACTCGTCACAGAATTCCTCCTATTCATCCCAAGCTACTTCGCCCACTTCTTGTCACCCCTTATGATTTTACATATGAATCATGCGACGGTGCAACGATAAGAGAAGGAAGCCGATCGTCGAATTGGTTAGAGAAATCAGGGCTTCCGGGATACTCTTGAGAAGTTTGACAAGACCGGCAGTCCCCATGGATTCTCCTTACTCACGAGCGCATCTGACACCTCCCTGTGATTGAGAATTGGGAGGACATCAAGCTGGTCTTACTGACTTTTCTACAGGCGACCATATGGGTATCGATGACGACATGAATTACTTTGAGAGAATTCGAGAATTTGAGAGCAGACTTGTCTGTGAAGCCCTGGCACGAACGCAGGGACACCAACGAAGAGCCGCACAACTATTGGGTCTTCCCCCAACTACACTCTCCTCCCTCCTGCAACGCTTGGGAATCAACGCGCGATCATTCAAGGAGAGACGCGAACGGATCTCCCTGCAGACCTTTGAGCGACTCCATTTGTGGAAATCTGATAGAGTCTTCTAAACCGCCAATCGGGTAGTCATGTATTGCCGATACTTGTACCCATGCAATTGAACAGGACTCGATTCGAAGCCCGCCCACGAGAAAGCTACGGCTGCGACCTGTGAGTAAAGATGCCCTCTGAATCCTCCCGAGCATTATAACCCCGTCTCATCCCGTCTCTAGCCCTCTGGCAGATCGACTCTGCCTGCCTTTGTTCCCAAATTGGCCGACCATTCCCCTCTCTGCGGTGGCAACCCCCTTCGCACTACCAGGATTCTCGGAGCGGGTAGCGCAGACCTGTGCTGGATGCAGGTCTGCGGCTTTGAATGTCTGAGATTCCGAACCCTTGGTTTCATGCTGAGCATCAACCGGATGGTGATCTCAGTTGGAATCCTGGAGGCAAGCCCAAATTTAATGCCGAAGACTCCCTGTGAAGCGGGAGTCTTCGCTACCCTTATTGGCTAGTTCACAAGGAGGCGATCTGGAGTGTACACTGTGAATTTGACAGACTATAGTTTCCAGGTTGACGGGCATTAATAGATGACAATCATTCGCTCCTATAAGGTCATTTCCGTTGTCATTTTCTCGGCAATCATGGTTGTCATGTGCAACCGTGAAGCGATTTTTGGAAAGAAGAAAACCGATAAGGACTACCCCCTGGTCAAGAAGTTGATTCCTCTTCCTGGGCGTCCCATGGCTATGGCTCTGAGTCCTGATGGTTTACAACTGGCTGTGCTCCACTCGGAGGGGCTCTCCCTGGTCAACCTCAGCTCCCAATCTTCAGTAGCGACTGTCCCGGCCCATCCAAACAGTGTCCTTCCTGAACTGTTCTTTGCCAACGGGGGTTCTGAGCTTTATTTCACCAATCAGGAAGATCGGATCGACCGACTGAACCTCGAAAACAGTACCCCGGAGGTTTGGATCACCTCAGCAAAGGAAGCGGTGGGCAGGGGAGAAATCAGTGGTCTGGCGTTGAGTCCAAGTGGACACTTTGCAGCCGTGGGAGTGAAAGGAGTTGACCAAGTCATAGTTCTCGAACTGGCGCGGCGGCTTGAAGTCCTCCGGATCTCCGGAGTCAAATCGCCCAATGGATTGGTCTTCTCACGAGATGGACGTGAACTTTGGATCGGCCAGAAATGTCAAGAGACACAGCCTGGCAATCCAAAGTCCTCGACACTCGACAACAGAGAAAGTAATTGTCCCCAAGGAGCAGGATTAGTGTCCGTGTATGACCTCGAGCACCAAATGCTGAAGGCAAGAATTCAGGTCGACAACTTTTCGGGGCGACTATACCTGAGTAGAGACGGTGCTCGGATATTCATTGCGGGTACAGATGGGCTGACCATAACCACAATCAATGTAGTAACCAGAGAGATAGCCGAGGAGATCTCACTGGAGTCGATTCGAAGAGGAAGGGTATCCTCGTCTCCGGTGGCCCTTAGTTTAGATTTGGACGGGAAGCGACTTTATGCAGCTTTAACTGATGTGCCTTGGCTTGCCGTCATTGCCTTGGGATCTCAAAGCTCCAAGAGCCTCAAGGTTGAATCGAGCAAAGTGGAAGGCATGATCCCGATTCCGGGTAAGCCGCAGGCCGTCGGGCTTGATCTCCAGGGAACCCGACTCCTGGTTGCCTTAAGCGACCCGATTGACTGGTCTGGGACTTCGCAGACGTCCGCCCCAGGACCAGGTGCCGTCGCTCTGATCGAACTTCCCTCTGCCAAACAGTGGTCAAGTTGGCTGGGATTGTACCTCATGGGCCATTCATAAATACGATTAATGCAAATCATAAATATAATAAGCTTGACTGTATGAGCTTAATTCGTAAACTGAGCACTTAATTCGATACATCGGCGTATCGGTAAGCAAAGCCCCGGCCGCTGGCCGAATGGCAGAATAGTCTGATTCGGGACAAAGACGTCCATTGGCAACGAAGCTCGGTAGCCAGTGGACGTTTTTTTTGGGTCTCGCTCGCGTCCAAGGCCCTGGGACAAAGTGCTGGTTTAAGAGCCTGAATCCTAACTACCGAGGCTTCATAACCGCGGTCTTTTGGAAACGGAGGGACTGATGTTGAGGATTTCTCTGAAGAAGACGATTACAGCCGGTGTCTTGAGCTTGGGGCTGGTTTTGCCAGGGGCGGTACTTGGACAAGGAACAACGAATGAAGAATTGTTAGCCACCGTCAAGAGGTTAGAGGCACGCGTTTCCGAATTGGAGTCTCAAATGGGCAAGAAAGACAGTACAGCAACCCCCTCCACCGTTCAGACTGTAGAGAGTGCTCCCCAAGCTGCTCCCGCTTCAACCCCTGCTCCGTCTGGGACGGAGGGAAACGGAAATGGGAATGGGACCGGGAACGGAAATGGGAATGGTTTTATGAAAGGGCTTGGCTGGGAAGCCATGGTGGACGGTTATTATGGTTACAATTTCAATCGTCCCGCCGACCGCGTCAACCAGCTTCGCAACTTCGACATCAACGACAATCAGTTCAGCTTGAATTTGGCGAAGTTCGTATTGCAGAAGAAGGCCGAGCCATTTGGTTTCCGTCTGGACTTGGATTATGGCCCCACCGCTGATCTGATCCATGCCTCAGAGCCTTCAAATCTAAGCACGCTCCGTGTCATCCAGCAGGCCTATTTTACAGTGGTTGCGCCTGTGGGAAAGGGCCTCACAGTAGACTTCGGAGAATTTGTGACTCCACACGGAGCTGAACTTATTGAATCACGAGATAATTTCAACTACTCGCGATCACTTCTCTTTGCTTTGGCCATTCCCTACTATCACTTTGGCTTCCGGGCCAGCTATCCAGTTAACGATAAATTCACGCTGAATGCCCAACTCGTGAATGGCTGGAATAACGTTGTGGACAACAACACAGGAAAAACGTTTGGCTTTGGTTTCAGCTGGACTCCCAAAAAGAAATGGACCTGGGTGCAGAATTACATGGCAGGCCCCGAACAGCCCAATAGCAATACCAACTGGCGGCAGCTATTCGATACGACGGTGACGTATGCAGCTACTGACAAGGTCACCTTTGTTGGGAACTACGACTATGGTTTAGAGAGAGCCAGTCCGGTGAGCTTTATCCACTGGACAGGAGTTGCTGGTTACGCGAAGTTTCAGGTCAATAAGTGGTTGGCGATAGCTCCTCGCCTGGAGTGGTACAACGATCACGATGGATTTTCCACCCAGCAACGTCAGACAATCAAAGAATTCACTTTCACCACTGAGCACAAGTTACGGGACAACATCATTACGCGCTTGGAATATCGACACGATTGGTCGGACCAGGACTACTTCATGCGCGGCCCCGAGAACACCTTAGTCAAGAGCCAGGACACTGTCTTGCTCGGCCTCATCTTTTCAGTGGGATCCCCCAAGTAGGGGCATTTTGGCACACCCAATGGAGATTCCTGTGGCACATTATGAAATGCTCGCGGTCGGAAAGAGCCAATCGGAGGGTGTTGGACGACACGAAAACCAGGCTGAACGTGCGACTGCTCCCACCACAGAGACCTCTCTACTGGACTACGGCCGCAGGCTCCATCGGATTGAGTTGCACCGCTTAAAAATGAAGCACAGGGCTGGTTTAGGGGGACGGGAGGTGGTTCGGGCCAGGAGTCAAGTGGTTGATCACCTGGTGACCAGGATCTATACGGCTCTATGGTCTCTTCCCGTTGGAGAAGAACCATTCCCCTCCAGCGGTGTGGCCATAGTGGCTCTTGGTGGGTACGGGCGTCAGGAACTGGCGCCCTTTTCGGATGTCGACATCATGTTTTTGAAGCCCGGCCAGGTTAAGGCTGCTGACGAAGTCCGAATCCAGAAGATGCTCTGTTTGTTGTGGGATATGGGATTTCAGGTGGGACATAGTGTCCGCACGATCAAAGAGGCTCTGGAGGTTTCTTCCACCGACCTGATATCCCAAGTTTCGATGCTCGATGCACGCTTGATTATTGGCGACGGATTGCTTTTCAATGAATTCTTGTTGCGAATTTGTCAATCGGTGTCCAGAAAAAGGAGGGCCTTCATCCAAAAAATGGTGATGAGTCTCCAAGAGCGCCACAAGAACCAGGGAGGGACTGCATTCGTCCGGGAGCCCAACTTGAAGGAGGCCAAGGGGGGACTCCGTGATTTTCACTCTGTTCTTTGGCTGGGGAAAGGCCTTTACCCTGGCGCGACTTTGGAGGAGGTAATGGCCAAGGCTCAGGTTTCAGTCAGCAGTTGGGCCAGCGCTGTCTCTGCCTACGAATTTCTGCTGCGAATCCGAAATGAGCTGCATTTCCTCACGATCAACCGCACTGACACGCTGTCCAATGCTCTTCTGTCTCCGGTGATTCACAATCTCTATGCCCCGGGCATAAGGCATAAGAAGGACGGCGAGTCATTTCTCAAGCATTACTACCATCAGGCTCGACGGATCTCGGAAGTGCTGGATTCTCTGGTTCAACAGTCGGGAGTACAAGACCGTCGCGGGACCAGCTGGTTGGAGAATTGGCGGGCTAAACACCCTGTGCAAAAGGCTCGCGGAAGACTTTCTGACCCCTCACAAACCAGGCCTTCTCTGAACCCGGAGAAGTGGATGCAGGTTTTCAGGTATGGTCAGTCGGATCTTTCCATGATTCATCAAGGCTTACGTCAGAGCATCCGTCAGAACTTGAGGAATTTCAAGCGTACTGACTATTCCGCGCCAGGTTTGACGGCTCATTTCAGGGCGATTCTCCGCAACAAAGGCAGTGTGGCTCCAGCGATTCGTTTAATGCACGAGTTGGGGTTATTGGGGCGGGTTTTGCCGGAATTTGGACGATTAGCTGGCCTGGTTCATCCGGACCTCTATCACAAGCACACTGTCGACGAACACTCGTTGAGAACTCTGGACATCCTGGATGGCATTGCCTCAGGCCAAGAAGGACGACACTCTCCTTACCAGCGGATCTTTAATGAAATTCACAATGCTTCCTCGCTCTACTATGCCTCCCTGGTGCAGGATGCAGAGCTTGGCCTGGGCGGGAAGCACTCGTCGAAGGTCGAAACGCTGATCCAGTCCTCCGCCCAACGCCTGGGTTTCGACCCCGATGAGATTGAGAGAATTCAAGCTTTGGTCCGTCATCGTTCATTAATGGCCCGTTTCTCACAAAGGAGAAATCTCGACGATCCTCACACTATTGAATCGTTTGTGAAGCCGATCGAACGGACTGACCTGCTCAACATGCTGCTCCTGATGACCTATGCGGACGCCAGGGCTGTTGGACCAGGGACTTGGACCGAGTGGAAGGATTACCAGTTGCTGGACCTTTATCACAAGGCCTACGACCGAATGATGTTCTCGGAAGAGGTTCCTCTGACCGCCCATCTTGAGGCGGAGTCAGTGTGTCGCCAGGTGACCGACCTCTTGGCAGGAGAGGTCGAGGAGAGCGTTATTCGGAAGCACTTTGAGCAGCTTCCCGAAAAATATGCAATCTATACGCCGGTGACTCACATTGTAGAACACCTTAAGTTAACCCGGATCATTCAAGAGCGCGATCCCGCGATTCAATGGATCGAGCAACGCGACAAAGGTTATACCGATATGATCCTGGCGACGCGGGACCATCCAGGCCTCTTCGCCCAAATCGCAGGAACGCTGGCGGCTTTTAATCTCAATCTGTTGAGTGCGCAACTCAACACCCGTTCCGACGAGTGGGTTTTTGATGTCTTTCAAGTGGGGGGCTGCACAAAGGTTCACTCCTTGCATCCCGAGGATTACCCCCGCATTGAGAAAAAACTGGAGCTGGTCATCCGAGGTGAGCAGGATCCGGAAGACATGCTCAAGCCTCGGGAGAATCTGCAGCTACCCGCCTTAAGGTCCGGCGAGCAGTTTTCCCCTCGGATTCTGATAGACAACGAGTCCTCGCCGTCGGCCAGTGTCATTGAAGTACAAGCTGAGGACCGGGTTGGTCTAGGCTTCCGTATAGCTCGAATCCTGGCAGGCTTCAAGCTCAACATCACATTCGCGAAGTTGGTCACAGAGAAAGCTCATGCCTTTGATGTGTTCTATGTACAGGATGGGTCGGGCCGGAAGATTCTGGACCATAGGCGCATGACAGAACTCGTGGAGACCCTTCGCGGGGATCTTTCAAAGGGGATACAGGCTGCGGGGAAAAGGGAGTTGAAGACAACTTAGAGAGGAGAAATCAATTCATGAAGAAGCTGGAGTGCATCGTTCGGCCCCATAAGTTGGAAGATGTAAAGGTGGCATTGCACGACTTGGGAATCCTCGGTATGACCGTCTCTGACGTTCGAGGAGTAGGAAGACAGAAGGGCCATACTGAGCACTACCGAGGCAGCGAATATACTGTGGACTTCCTGCCCAAAGTCAAAATTGAAGTGGTCGTCCCGGACGAACTGCTCCGGCAGGCTATTGACGTCATCGCTCGGAGTGCGAAAACCGGCAAGTTCGGAGACGGCAAGATCTTTGTCTTTCCCGTGGAAGAAGTGGTTCGGATCCGAACGGGAGAAGTCGGGGCCCATGCCATCTAAGGGGAAACTGTGGAGGGGTAAGCCGATGGAGAGGGCCCTTCGGAAGGTCTGAGACACCCACATTCGAAGCACTATCGGGTTAGTTTTGATGCGTTGGATTTGTTGTGTCCGGTTGAAACAGCACGCTTTCAGTCTTATCAGCCATCGGTCGATGGCTTTAGCCCGTTTGGGGTTTGCAATGTCCTCATGATCACTACTTCAGAAGAGGAGGAGAAAAGCATGGCAATAAAGAAGGAAGGAAACACGGCACAACGCACAGTGAGGCATTGGTGGCGTACCCCGGTATTCTTGAGCAGTGCTACAACACTGCTTGTTACCTGGTTGCTTGCAGCGTTGCTGACCCCCTGTCTCGCAGACCAGGAGCCAAAGCCTGACCCATCTGGCATAGCCACAGGAGACAAGACTACCGTGGTCGATGCCGCTGGTAATCCCTTTGTAGTACCGGAGCCGGCCGACAAAAGCGCCGCCGACTACGCCAAGAGCAAAAGGGATTTTGATGACTTCCAAGCCCAGGCCACGAAGGAACCGCTTGCGACGAAACTTGCGGACGCCGTAGGTCACCTTCGAATTGCCACCAATTTCGGCTGGACGCTCAACACCGGGTACCTGGTGCTCTTTATGCAAGCGGGGTTCGCCCTTCTCACATGCGGGTTGGTGCGAAAGAAGAATGCTGGCCATCTCATGATGTTAAACTTCGCCGCCTACGTTTTTGCCTTTCTCGCATACTATGCATGTGGATATGCGTTCCAATTTGGTGCGGTTGCGGTGAATGCGGCTCCCACCAACCTAGGGGGCACCCCGACGCTGAATAAGTTCCTGATCGGAAGTGGACAGTGGGGATTCCTGGGTGGACGGGGTTTTTTCCTCACCGGTCCTGGTTACGACGCGGGCAGTTTATGCCTTACGCTCTTTGAGGTTGTGTTCATGGAAACTGCCGGCTATATCATCGTCGGTGCGATTTGTGAACGGATTACCTTTTGGGCATTCCTCCTCTGTGAGCTCTTTGTCGGTGCACTCCTCTACCCGATCTACGGTTGTTGGGTGTGGGGCGGAGGCTGGCTTTCGCAACTCGGCTCTTCCATGGGTCTGGGCCATGGTTACGTAGATTTCGCCGGATCTACGGTTGTTCATGCTGTAGGAGGATTTTGTGCCATGGCACTTGCCATTATTCTGGGTCCGCGTCTTGGCAAGTATGGCCCGGATGGCAAACCAAGGGCCTTTCCAGCGCACAACCTTGCATTTGTTGTCACTGGCACTTTTATTCTTCTGTTTGGCTGGATGGGTTTCAATCCAGGGTCGACCCTCGGTGCGACTGACTTGCGCATTTCAGTTGTAGCCGTGAACACCAATCTGGCCGCCATTGCCGGTTCTGCGGCGGCGATGATCTTCTGGTACTGGCGCTTCGGCAAACCGGACATCACGATGGCCTGCAATGGGATGCTCGCGGGGCTCGTCGCGATCACAGCTCCCTGCGCCTTTGTTTCCCCAACCTCCGCCGTCGTCATCGGCATACTGGCTGGGATACTGGTCTGCCTTGGGGTTCTCTTCAATGAGCGGGTGACCAAGATCGATGATCCTTGTGGTGCGATTTCAGTGCACGGCTTCTGCGGATTTCTGGGAGCTGTCTGTGTTGGCATTTTTGCGGATGGAACCTACGGCGTGGGTTGGAATGGCGTCGGAGCTGCGAGCTACTTGGGGCAATCCGGTCAAGGGGTGACAGGCTTGCTCTATGGTGACACGCGTCAGTTTGTCTGCCAATTGATTGGCGCAAGCCTGTGCGCGCTTTGGGCATTCGGAGCGACATATGTCGCTTTTTCAGTGGTGAACAAGATTAAGAGTATGAGAGTGACACCTGAGGTTGAACTGGAGGGATTGGATGTACCCCAATTTGGCCTGCTGGGTTACCCGGAAGACATAGTGCGTACAGCTGAGTCTTGATCCACCGAACCAATGAGGAGCAGACCACTTCAAATGTAGGTAGGGTTGCCATAGTCATTTGTCGTTGCCGAAGAAGTCGTTTGCATATGAATGGCAAATACCCGAGCATAATCTGCATTAACCCGGAGAGTTTAAGGAATAGACTCCTAAAGCAGAGGAAGAATTCAATTGATGCCAGCAGATTTCGCTTAAACCCACTTGTTGTTCCGATTTAATTCCGAACCCACGGTAGTTGCCGTGGGTTCATGAATTAGTCCTGTAGAGTCTTCGCTTAGTCCAAACATCGCATAGACAACAGCAACTGATGGAGTTCTGGTCGGGTATCGTCGGGAGTTTGTTTTTATTCAAATCGTGATGCATTCTGCTTGAGAGAGATATAATCTGCTCGTAGGGACCATTGCAGCGGTTCGAGCGTGACCACTCTGCGATGAATGGGTTAGACGGATTGTAAGTGTAAACTGCAGCTCTGCCACTCGTAGGAAGCGGGGACATGGAAACATTATTAATTGCCCTCCCAATTATCCTGATAGGGGCTAAACTGGGCGCAGACTGGTTTGAGCGGATGAAGCAGCCGGCTGTCCTAGGAGAACTGGCATGCGGCGTGTTGCTGGGGAATCTGTCACTGGTCGGTCTCCATACCCTGGACTATTTGAAAACTGATGAAACCATCAACGTTCTGGCGCAACTTGGCGTGATCTTTCTCCTGTTTGAGGTAGGGTTAGAATCCAATGTCAAGGATATGCTTGAAGTTGGCGTCTCCTCCTTTCTCGTTGCGTTGTTCGGTGTTATTGCTCCAATGATTCTGGGTTGGGGGGTAGGTGCCTGGCTTTTGCCGGAAGCTCCCTCCGTTGTGCATCTCTTCCTGGGGGCTACACTCTCGGCAACCAGTGTGGGCATTACGGCCCGTGTCCTGCGGGATCTGGGAAAGACGCAAACTAAGGAAGCTCGAATCATTTTGGGAGCCGCGGTCATTGACGACGTGATGGGCCTGGTGCTCCTGGCCGCAGTGATCGGGATGATCAAAGCAGCCGATAGGGGCATTCAGGAAGCCTCTGGGATCCAGATTGCATGGATTGGAATCAAGGCCGTGCTTTTCCTGGGATTCGCCCTATGGGCCGGCAGCCGGTTCTCCCCTTGGATGTTTCGCCTTGCTGCGCGACTGAGAGTTCGAGGGATGCTACTGGCCACTGGTATATCCTTTTGCTTCGTGCTGGCTTATATGGCTGACCGTATCGAACTGGCTCCAATTGTAGGGGCGTTTGCTGCAGGGTTGATCCTGGATCCGTTGCATTACCAAGAATTCCGGACACGTGGTGAGCAAGGGATTGAAGAATTGCTCCGTCCTCTGACTTCCTTCCTGGTACCGATCTTTTTCGTTCTGAT
>DATKMG010000095.1:0-11861 GCA_035541995.1 Terriglobia bacterium | reverse complement strand
GACCGCGCTGGAGTTACGAGGTACACGGCTACGTTGCATGGCGCGGAAGCCGGAATATCTCAGGCCACGCGTTGCCGCAACAACGGAGGTCGTGCAAGGCGACGTGCTCGATCCAGCTTCCCTCGGAGCCGCACTAGCTGGCGTCCATACGGCATATTACCTGGTGCATTCGCTGGCGGCTGGAAGTGCCTTCGAAAGGCAAGACCGAGTGGGGGCGCGTAACTTTGCCACGGCTGCCCGCGTTGCCGGCGCTCGCCGTATCATCTACTTGGGCGGCCTGGCTCACGGCGCCCCGCTTTCGCTGCACCTCGAAAGCCGACAGGAAGTGGGACGGCTGCTCTGTGAATTTGGGGTTCCCACCCTCGAGTTTCGCGCCTCGATCATTATCGGATCCGGGAGCGTTTCTTTCGACCTCGTGCGAACGCTAGTTGATCGCCTGCCTGTGATGACCACACCGAGCTGGGTGCTCACGGCGTCTCAGCCGATAGCCATCGAAGACGTGATCGACTACCTGATCCTCGCTCTCGACCTGCCCGGCGACGACAACCGGATTTACGAGATTGGCGGCGAGGATTGTTCTTCGTATCTCGACCTGATGCGGGAGTACGCACGCCAGCGCGGGCTGAAGCGCTGGTTCGTGCCCCTGCCTTTCCTCACCCCGCGACTCTCCTCCCTGTGGCTGCGCCTCGTAACGCCGCTTTACGCGCGCGTCGGCCGCGAGCTGATCGAGGGTGTGCGCAATGCCAGCGTGGTGCACGACCCCAGCGCACTTAGGGACTTCCCGCTGAGGCCGCATGGCGTCCGGGAGGCGATCGCACGCGCACTTGCCAACGAGGATCTCGACTTGGGGACAACTCGTTGGAGCGATGCACTTGGCTCGACGCCTCTCCGCACCCAGTGGGGAGGAACGCGCTTCGGATCGCGCATCCTCGACACGAATGCTCTGCAAGTCGCGGTGCCGCCGGGCGCGGCCTTTGCCCCGATCCGGCGGATCGGGGGCCGTAACGGCTGGTATCATGCAGACTGGCTGTGGCGGCTGCGCGGTTGGATCGACTTGCTCTTCGGCGGTCCCGGGATGCGCCGCGGGCGAAGAGATTCGGAACGCCTTCTTCCCGGAGATACGCTCGACTGGTGGCGAGTCGAGGCGATCGAGCCCGATCGGACCCTGCGCCTTGTTGCTGAAATGCGTCTGCCGGGCCGCGCCTGGCTGCAGTTTGAGGTCACGCCTCATGGGGCCGGTGGGGCCACTATCCGGCAAACGGCGCTCTTCGATCCGGCCGGCCTGTTCGGTATCGTCTATTGGTACGGCCTGTGGCCTCTCCACAAGTACGTTTTCTCGGGCATGCTTCGCGCCATCGGCCGCCGAGCCGAGGCGGAAGCACGAGGACTGCCTCGATGAGCCCGAGCCGGATCGTTTCGTTCACCCCAATGAGATCCGCGAGGTACTCGGGATTCCAGATCGTGCAATTGTGAGGAAGGCTCTTCCTGCTTGAATTATAATAGCGGCGAATCCTCCGGCCGCCTACCATACCTGCGGGTGGACCCGATGTCAGAATTTAAATCATCCTTTCTTCTCAAACACTCTCCCACGACTGACCAGCTGGCCTTGAAGGATCGGGCGTTGTCTATAGCTTCTGAAGGGATCACTATTGCAGATGCCAGGTTCCCTGACATGCCGCTCATATACATTAATGATGGGTTTGAGCGGCTGACCGGCTATTCAGCAGAGAATGTTCTGGGGAAGAATTGCCGGTTTTTGCAGGGGCCTGGGACTGGTGCGGAGGCAACCCGAGAAATCCGCAGGGCTATTCAAGAACAGAGAGAATGTACGGTCGAAATCCTGAATTATCGGAAAGACGGGACACCTTTTTGGAATCGGCTCTCCTTGACTCCCTTGCGGGACGAACAGGGCCAGGTGACTCACTACATCGGCGTCCAGTCTGACATCACCAGCCGGGTTCTTGCTGAACAGAAGCTACAGAGGGCCAATCAAGAGCTAGCAGCCGCCTTTCAGCGCACCAAGACTGATTTGGAATTGGCAGCTCGGATCCAGCGCACGCTTTTGCCTCCCGATGATTTTCAGATGAGAGGAGTCAATCTATCCTGGGTGCAGCGGCCCTGCGAGGAACTGGCAGGGGACACGCTCAATACGATCCGGCTCGGTCAGGATAGGCTGGGTCTTTACGTGGCCGATGTGAGTGGCCACGGGGTCGGGGCCGCTTTGCTTTCTGTTACCATTAATCGAACCCTTTCGCCGGTTCCCGAACAATCCTGCCTGTTCAAGGGCACAGCGGATGCCCCCGGGAAACTCAAAATCAACACTCCTGCCCAGGTAGTCGGTCAGTTGAACCGTCAATTCCCAATGGATTTGCGAACCACACAATATTTCACTCTTTTTTATGGCATTTTGAACACGAGAACCGGGCTGATGCGATATGTGACAGCCGGGCATCCCCCTCCGCTTCATCAACCCCGTAGGCAAGAACCGTATCTTTTACCTGGGGAAGGCTTCCCCGTGGGTTTGATTGCCGGAGCAGACTATCAGGAGCAGAGCGTAAGACTTGGGGCTGGAGACCGAGTCATTATTTACACGGACGGCCTGGTGGAGGCACATAACATGGAAGAAGAACACTTCGGGTTGGATCGGTTGAAGAGACTGACTCTGCAATTCGCCAATCTGTCGCTTCCCCTGGCTGTGGAGAAGCTGGTTCAGGCAGTGGAGGATTGGTGCGCACCCGAACGTCCTCTTGACGACATTTCGCTGCTGGCATTGGAGTACAACCCGGGCAGCACCGGGAATCTCCGGGGAGCTGTTGCCGACCTTTCAGCGACTGGTGGGGGTTCGTGAACTCGACTCAAAATGCACAATTCGGCCTTGTACGCTGTGTGGGCTCTGCTGCCTTGCTAGCAGCCCAAAGCCACCAACGATTTGTTGTGCAGGTGTCTCGCTGATACTCGCTTGTAGCATTAAGTTGGCATTTTGGGCGGCGGTTCGCCTCGCGTGGACGCGGCGGAATTGTCCTGATGAGTTCGATAGTCGGGTTCCAAGGTATGCCGAACGCGGCACATTATGCCGCTACCAAGGCATATGTGCAGGTGCTGGCGGAGGCGCTGTACGTTGAACTATCGCCCTTGGGTATCGATGTCCTCGCTTCTGCTCCCGGTCCCACGAACAGCGGCTTCGCTGCGCGTGCCGGCATGAGGATGGGCAAGGTGCTGAGCCCCGCGGGTTTAGCCCGGCCAACCCTGGACGCCTTGGGCCGCCGGTCCACGGTGCTGCCGGGCTTCTTGTCAAAGCTGCTCACTTACTCCCTAATACCGCTACCACGTGGGGTGCGTGTTCGGATCATGGTACTCGAACTCAAAGTCCCTCTCGGCGACGACTGGGCGGCACTCCGCTCGTTGGTGCCGGTCTTTCTCACCTACGTGCTGAGCTTTGTCTTCCTCGGTATCTACTGGGTGAATCGCCATCATATGCTGCAAACCGTCGAGCAGGTCAGCGGCGGGGTGCTTTGGGCCAACTTGCACTTGCTCTTCTGGCTCTCGCTCGTGCCGTTCGTCACCGGCTGGATGGACGAGAACCACTTCGCTGCGGTACCCACGGCGCTCTAGGGCTGCGTCTTGATCCTCTGCGGTGCAGGCTACACCATCCTGCAGCGGGTGATCATCACCCAGCACGGTTCCGGCTCGCGGCTCGCTGTCGCTGTGGGGCAAGACAGGAAAGGCAAGGCGTCGGTCAGTGCAGCCAGCATGTTGCCCGTCTGGCGAAGCTCGTGCGCGCTGCAGAGGATCTTTTCATGACCATGGCGAAGAGGGAACGGGGCCTTGCAAGAAAGGGGTTTTAGCATGGAAATAGTCCAGTCTTTGTCTGGGCGGCGCAGTGAGGACCTGCGGGCCGCAATGCCTCATCCCTTGGGGGTTCGAGCCAGGATACTGCTGACCAGCGTATTTGGTCCCTATGCCCAGGATGACGAGTATGGCAGCCGGGCCATTAACCCGATGGAGTTGTATCACAACCAGGTTACTCGAGTTCAAGGGCCGTTCTCGCTCCGAATGTTCCACCGCTCCTGGGGATTGATGCTCATTCAGGCCAACGTCACCGCCCCTTGCGTGCTCCTCGACTTCCCGACGCAGGATCGTTTCATCAAAGAACTCAAGAAACCCGGGTACGACATCGTCGGAATCAGCAGCATTACCACGAACCTATTGAAAGTTGAGTATATGTGCCGGCTGGTGCGCGAGCTTCAGTCGCATGGGATCCACATTTTGGGTTCCACCATCATCGGTCTGGATCACCACACGCCGGAGAACATCGACCAGGCCATCGATTACGCCGTCGGGCACGAAACCGATTTCCATCAATTCATGCTCTACATGCCTCTGCCAGGAACACCCCTTCATGAAGAAATGGCTGCTCAAGGGCTGTTGCTGGACGAAGCGCAGTGCCCTATTCCCGACACCCACGGGCAGTTCCGGTTCAATTACCGGCATCCGCACATTCCGGAAGGCCTGGAATCACAGTTAATCCTGCGCGCATTCCAGCGGGATTTCGAGGTCAACGGGCCCAGTATCCTGCGAGTTCTTCGGACCACGCTGGCCGGTTGGAAGCGACACAGGGACCATCTGAACCCGAGAATCCGGCGGCGATTATCTATGGAAGTGAACGGCATGGTCTCGGCTTTCTCGGTAGTAGCCGGGGCTGCTACCCGCTACTACAGGAACAATCAGGACCTTCACGCCAGGATGGCGTCGCTTCTAGAAGATCTTAAGAGAGAGTTCGGCTGGAAATCCAGGCTCTACGCCACTCTAGGGGGCCCTTACCTGCTGCGAAAAATACGCAGTGAGGAAGCCCGTTTAAGCCGGGGATGGGCTTATGAGCCGCCCACCTTCTATGAAATCAACGAGGCCGCAGATCCTGGCTATTTCCCAGGCGCCTTTCCTTAGGCACGCTGGAACGGTTGGGATCTCGCAGGTGTCCTGATCTGGTGCATCAGCGTGGGCAATACCATTCTTGCCGACCGGCAGCTTGCGCACTTCAGGGGACGCCCAGGCAACCGGGGCAAGACGTGCCGAGAGGGCTGGTGGCACTACTCGCGGCATCCCAACTACTTCTTTGAATGGCTGCACTGGTGGTCGTATATGGCGCTTGCAGCTGGAGCCCCCTATGGGTGGGTGGCCCTGCTGGCGCCGGCGGCGATGTTCTATCTTCTGTTCCGGGTGACCGGCATTCCGCCGACCGAGGCACAAGCTCTCGCGAGCCGCGGGGACGATTACCGAGAGTACCAGCGTACGACCAGCGTGTTCTTCCCATGGTTTCCGAAAAGAGAGGGTGGAACTCGATGAACCTCATCGACCTGGCCGAAATAGGGGTTTTACCGGACTGGTTGATTCGCCTGGGCATCCGTCGCCTGCTGGCCGCCCGTCTGCGGCAGGAAGGGTCCCGCGACGTCGGCGAGCCCCGCGAATTTCTGAGGGAGTTCGTGGCCGAACTGCGGCGCAGCCTGATCGCGATTTCCGCCGACTCCGCCAATTTGCAGCACTACGAGGTCCCGACCGAGTTCTTCCAGAGAGTTCTGGGGCCGCAGCTGAAATACAGTTCCTGCTACTGGCCGAGGCCAGAGACAACGCTGGCGGAAGCGGAAGAGGCAATGCTCGAACTTTTTTGCCGGCGCGCCGGGATCGAAGATGGTATGGAAATCCTGGAGTTGGGTTGCGGCTGGGGCTCGCTGTGCTTATGGATTGCTCAGCACTACCCGAACTGTCGAGTCCTGGCGATTTCCAATTCGGGCACCCAACGTCAATACATCTTGTCCCATGGCTCCGCTTTGGCGCTTCACAACGTCGAAGGGAAAAGAAGTCATTGCCCAGGTCATAATGGGCTGCGATGTTAGTTCGGCTTCCCGAGATAGTGTTACGCCGCATCCTGTGGGTCAGGAGACGTATTGGGTTCAGGATTCGCAGAGCACTTCGTTCAAGCTCCGAGGAGAGCTGGTTATTCCGGCAAAAGATGCGCATCAGATTGACGAGATCGTCACACGCCCAATATCCACCGATGTACGACTCAGCCGCGCCCAGGCTCCCGCCGAAGGTTACCTGGCGATAGAAGCGCGGATCTGGAACCTCGACGGTTGCAGAGAGGGAACTGTCGCCGAAACCCCCGAAGACGCGCCGTTGGCCTCCTTCCTCCACCACGAGGCGCCCATTCTTCAGCGACCCCAGGCGCCGCCACAGCAGCCGGCGCAGAGGTCCGCCGTGAACCTGCCCGATTGCGTTGGAGACCCGAGAGGACCGGACCCAGGGGAGTTTCATGCTTGTCGTGCCTCCTGACGGTTCCGATACTTGGGTTTCTTTGAAAAGAAGACGGGCTGAAAGCAGGCCGCTGATCCCTGCTCCGATAATGGCAATCTTCATCTATTGCTCCGTTTGACTATGGCGGTCCGGGAAATCCGGCTTGCAGAGGGCACACGGCGGAGCCCATCCCAAGCTTTTGGCGGCTCAACTCTCCTTGTGCCAGGCAAGTAAGATCATCCCCCCAGGAGTGCCGGCCTGCCCGGTACTATGTTACTTCGGCTGCGCCGCCATGTCACCGCCTATGAAATCTTGGTCAAGCACAAAGGTTCTTGTATAGTAACGAGCAGGCCAAAATGGGGTGGTGACAACGGACACTTCTTTTGGGAAGGCAGCATGCAAGTCCAAAACAATCAGCTGTAGTGCATTATCAAAGGAGCAACCGCTATGTCAAATCCTAAGGTAGCAGCGAAACAGCCAGCTTCATTAAAGCTCGAGCCCGGCAAAACCTATGCCTGGTGCCGATGTGGCCTATCGCAGAATCAGCCCTTATGCGACGGCTCACACAAAACCACCGATTTCCGGCCGCTAGTGTGGCAGGCCACGGAAGCGAAAGAGGTTTGGCTCTGCCAGTGCAAGCACACGAAAACCCCTGCTTATTGCGATGGGACGCATAAGACGGTTTAACAACAACCATCAAAGAACACAACAGGCAAGACCATCTGCGGTGCCGTAGTCTGGATTTCCCAGACGCAAGAGCCCGTGTTACCGCATGCTGGAATTGCAGTCCCTTGCTGGAGCGAATTCCCCTTGCGCCGGGGAATTAATCTATCTAAGAGGGTGTTTAAAAAGCTGACCCGATTAAAAGCACTACTAACGCAGGGCGCTATCGCCGAAAGCGCCGCCTAGGTTTGACGCAGGAGGACGGCTCGCCTTATCCTTAGTAATACGACCTTTTAGTCGTCAATCTCACCTTTGGGACTGATGCGAAACAGGAGTATCGGGCAAATCTCGTGCAAGCCAAAACGGTCCAGCGGAATCGCTACCTTGTACAAATCCCGGATGCCTGGCGGGTATTCTACTTCAATAGGAAACTCGCCCCTGACTACTCCGGATCCATTGCATCGCCGACACTGCCAAAAGATCGCGTCACCGGAACCTCCGCAGGTGGGGCACGCCGTCTCCATGGGGATAAGGATTCGGGCCCTCCCTCCACGACTGGCCTGATCTGGAGACAGTACGACCTCCATGGTGAGGGTTTGAAACCTCTCGCTTTTTCTTTCCGCCCGGAGGTCAAAAGCATTCTGCAGAATGTCAAATATCTCGTCGAAGGAGGGATGGATTGTACGAAAGGAATGCAGCGGGGATATCGTCCCAAGATTCGCCTCCCTGGGCACACTCCTTAGGGGTTCAACGGAAGGCTTTCGAGAGCGAATAGTCTCAGGCTCTGGCCTTGAGTAGTAAAGAGGAATCTCTACGGGTTCCTTCCCCCTACGGTCATAGGAGGCCCGGTTTGCTGGATCGCTCAGGACATCATAAGCCTCCTGAATTCTTATGAACGGACCACTATTCTGTCCGAAGTAGTCGGGATGATATTGTTTCGCGCGTCTTCGGTAGGCTGATCTTATCTCCTCCGAGGTCGCACTCGGCAAGACACCCAAAATCGCATAATAGTCCTTGGCCAAGGCTGCACCTCCAAGGCCCCCAATACAATTGCCTCAAGGATTTTGGGATGGCCGCCCGTCGCCTTAAGGCTCATCGTTCCTGGCAAACGGCAAGCCATCATCCTCAAGTTCACCCTCCGTTGCTACAAGTCCAGGCTCGTAATCGAAAACACGATTATAGCCCGGGGTCGGCACGGCCGCAGTGTCATCCAAGCTTCACCTGGATCTGCTTCGGTTTCGACTTCTCTGCCTTAGTCAGGTGAATAGAAAGCACTCCGTTCTTTGATTCGGCCGATATCTTGTTTTGATCCACGTCATCCGTGAGCTGAAACTGGCGGTAATAGCCCTGCAGATTGAACTCCCCGAGCAGGATATTCGCCGGCGGCTGATAGTCAGCCTTGCCTTTTATGGTAAGAATGTTGTCCTCGACCCGGACGTCGACACCGTCTTTCTCCACACCCGGCAAATCCACAACAACGGTTAGGGCGTCGTCAGTTTCATAGATGTCAACAGGGGGCGAAATATAACGAGTCTCTTCCCTGGTTGCAAGTGATTTATCAGCCGGTGCTTGAACAGTTGCCGGTTTTTCAGAAGTAACCACAGCGGTTTGTTGGCTCATTGATTTGCTCCTCCATGATCGATCTGATTGTCGGTTTCAGGCCACCTTCACCAGGACCTGCTTGGGCTTGGCCTCTTCCTTTTTTGGCAGAACCACCTTGAGGACTCCATCCTTGTAATTTGCCTGGACCTTATCGCGGTCCACTTCGGAAGAGAGCGACACGCTGCGGACGAATTCTCCTGCAGATCGCTCGCTGCGATGAATGTCCTCTGGTTTGACATCCTTCGGCAGAGGTTTCTTCTGCCCCGAGACGACGAGCTGATCGCCGGTGACAGATACATTCAGCCTATCAGGATCGACACCCGGTGCAAGTGCATGGACATAGATGTTTTCTGCATCCTCACCGATGTTCATAAGCGGATAGGACCGTAATGCCCGACCAGGAAGAAATGAGATTCTCGAGAACGGGAAGGTCCAAGAGGAAACCATGTCTTCGTCCAGAATCCTGTCGAGGTCCCTTCTCATTCTCTTTATCTCATCAAACAAATCGAGTGACAAAGAGCTCATCGGTTAAACCTCCCTTTCCAAAAGGAACATTCTCATAACCAGTTTTCTGGTCAAATATTAATTTTCGAGTTTGACTTTGTCAAATTGGCTGCAAAAAAAAAGTTCGGGATAGGATTCAGGGCTTGGGCTCACGCAAAGTCGCCAGAAACATGCGCATGCTGCCAATATCCGCCAGACTCACCGCGCCGATGGATTCGAGTGTATAACGGTAACTGCCTGCGGCAGTGCCCCCTATGCCCAGAGCGATATCTTTGGATAGAAAACTGTGCAACCGGACGAGCTCTGTAGCGAGCCCAGAGTCATCCCCAGGATAGACGAGACTCAAACAGACGGCCCTGGCATGGTTGTGCAGGGCCGCGGCCGCAATCTCCTCGGCCGGCAAATCAGCGCCCAGATAGGTCGTTTTCCAACCATCTCCCGCCGCCATCAAAGCCGCAGCAAGTGCCCCGAGTTCATGCTTCTGTCCCGCCGGAGTGGCAAATACGACATCCGGAGCCGAGGAAGGAACGTTGGTCTTGAGCAACAGGTCGCCCAGGAAGGTCCGCACCACATGGCTCGTCATATGCTCATGGGCGATGCGCAAGTCCCCGTCATGCCACGCTTCACCCACTTCCCGCAGCAACGGCAGAATCAAGTTTTCCAATAGTACCGGGCGGCTCAGAGTCAGGAGGCCACGGTTCAAGACCGGCACCAGCGCCTCCAATTCCAGTGCACGAACCGCTTTCAAACTCGCTTCAAGCAATTCGGCCGCGAGGCCGTCACCTGGCATATCAACCCGGTCAGGGGTCATATGTCTCTCGTGGAAATTGCTGCTGTCGGAAAGCTCAGCCAATTTCCCATCTGGCAGCCGAGCCACTCTTCCAATGCCGTGGCCTGCTTCAACCACTCTCTTGAGCAGGATCAGACGGCGAACCTCTTCTTCATTGAACAATCGCCGATTTGTGGCCGTGCGGTTAGGGTTGATTGCTCCGTAACGCCGTTCCCAAACCCTGATCACGTCCGGGGTCAGCCCCGTCCTTTTTGAAACTGCCTTCATTGGGAATCTGGTTTCTTCGATTGTCACACCTCTAACATACATAAGAGTTAAATAAATGTCCATAAATTTTCTGTAAGATTTCCAGAAAAATAGGCCAATATTATAGACTTTGCATTGACAAATAGTAGACGTCATTCATAATGATAATTGTTAGTTGAATGTAAACTTACCTAATCACCGTTCCTATCTTCCTTTTAATCGACCTTATTTGGCTTGGAGTTTTGGCCAAGGACTTCTACCAGCGACACCTGGGCTATCTCATGAGGCCCCAAGTCAACTGGGCGGCAGCAATTTCTTTCTACCTCCTGTTTGTCATGGGGATTGTGATCTTTGCCCTCAAGCCTGCCCTGGTGGAGCAGAATCCCACGCGTGCCTTGATATACGGCGCCCTTTTCGGGTTCTTTACCTACGCCACTTACGACCTGACCAATCTAGCCACAGTGAGGGATTGGCCTGTGGCGGTTGCTGTGGTCGATCTGGTTTGGGGTACCGTGCTTTGTGGCGCTGTTGCATGGGTCAGCTACCACGCGTCCATCAAGCTCTTGTAGGCGGAAGAATTCTGTCCTGATCGACCCTGGCAATAGGGTTCTTGCCGGAGGGAATCTCTTCTTCGGCCTGATTCAGCCCGAGGATCGGCGTTCAGAGACCTGGCCTTTCTGTTACTTGGGTTGATGCAGCGGCAATACTGCGAAGTATTCCCGTGAAGATTCAATGCTGCGCCGGGTACAAAGCATACCAGTAAGCGAGACCGGATAGGCCCTGAGGATGCAAGACCGCTGTCTGACGAATGGTGGATCTGGACGGCTCACCTACGGCTTCGAACTCGAGCCTCGAGCCAGGCCCTTCCGGGAAGCTTCATCTCAGCCAGGAGCCGAAGGCGAGGGCCTGATTCGAAGGCCTCGACGCGCCAAAAATCCAGCGTGTCAACTAGGGCCAGATGCTCTGGATCACGCGGCCCCTCCTCATTCCTACGCCACCCACCAGCAGGTCGAGGAACCCCCAGTTCCGCCACAGGAAGTTCGCAAAGTGCCAACCATTGGAACCTCCGATGCGCTGGATAGGCTGGAAAGCTAGCTGCGGCGGCACGCTGACCTCCGCAGTTTGCGAATCGACAAACCTGGAGGGTTCTGGGTCCGGCTGATCAATGACGCCTTGCGACAGTACATCGAACAATCACAGGAACCGCTGGAGTTGACTTTACGGCGAGTGATTCGGGAAGAGCATCAACACGCTAGCTAACGAACAGGAACACCACCGAAGGCATTTGCCCGGTGTGATGTAACGGTGAGGTAACGTACTTTTGCAGCAGGATGGAAATCTGGCGAACCACATGTTCCAGATTTTAGCCGGCAATCTTGATGAGAGACTCAGGCAGGTGCTTCAACTCAAGAGAAGCCTTGAATAGGTCAGAGGCCTTCTGAGCATTTAGCCAAAAATCCGGACTGGTATTGAACGCCGCCGACAGCTTTATGGCCATCTTTGGTGTTACCTGTGCCTTCTCATTGACTATCCGGTTGATGACCTTGAGGTCGCAACCAATGTGATCGGCGAGTTGCTTTTGAGTAAGGCCCAGGGGCAATAGGAATTCCTCCCGCAGAATCTCTCCTGGTGAGGTGGGTTTGCGTTTCATTCGGATCATACAGGTTTCTCCAGCTTAGTGATAATCATCGACCCTGACTTCTTTTGCTCCCTCCCTGGACCAGATGAAAAGAATCCGCCATTGATCGTTTACTCTGATGCTGTGCCA
>DATKMG010000094.1:0-9724 GCA_035541995.1 Terriglobia bacterium | reverse complement strand
CCGCTCACAAGAATCCGGAGTCGTGTGTCGTCGCTCTTTCACCAGCAGCGGCACTGGTAGCGCCGTCTTCCCCTTCTCGCCTGCTTGTGCTAGTTGGAGAGTTTGACCTTCCGACTGTGCAGAAGGGGTCTGCCTTTGTTTTTGAGAGAGCCTCCGGAATTTTGCTTCCTTCCAGACTCACCCCTGGATTCTGGATGACAAAGGACGGTCTGCAGAAACTGGTGGTTCTTCCCTGGATGGATCACACTTCAACGATCTTGAGAGAGAGCGCATTTGAACAGATCCGTACATGGCTACGAACAGGTCTTCCTGACTACCTGTCTACTCAGCAGAATCGACGGGGCGAAGTTTGGCTGAGAATGGGTCTTTGTGTCGTCTCACTTTGGCTGGTGGCCCTGATTTTGGACCTGACTGTCGATTTGTTTGATCTTCTGTTTGGGACAACCATGGGGGGGGAGCCTGCAAAGCACCGTCCGAATGGTTCCGCGATGAGTCGTTTGGGGGAGTATTACCGAACCCTCCCGTTCATTGCGAGGTGGCTTTCCCCTCCCATAGCAGGAGTGTGGCCTTATCTTCCTTCAGCACTTCTGGCAGTGTCCGTCCTTGTCATCGCAAACCCGTTCAAAGGGTTGAGACTCTTAGGGGGAGGGTTCATGGCGGGTTTCCTCTGCATCAGTGGTGTGTCCTTGTTGGCAATGAAACGTCCTCGTGCGCTCTCGCTAGCCAGAGTGTGGCTAGATTTGCTGAAAGTCACGCCGGCATTCGGATTCGTGGTCTATCAGTTAGGTCCCGTGATCACCAAATCCTTTTCTGATTTGACCCTGCACCCGGGGCGGGCGTGGAGGATTCCTTGGATCTTGATCAGTGTATTCCCGTTTTTTCTGGCGGACGAATGGACTTCACGGGTCGAATGCCGGGGTTTAGGCCGATTGAGTCGATGGTGTTTTCATTTGTCGAGCCGCTGTGTCCTGGCTATCGCGTTGTTGTTCGGGTTTTTAATTTTGAAGAATGGCGAGTTTCTGGTAGTTTTAATTCTACCGGCTCTGATGGGTTTAAGCATATTATGCTGGGTCTACTCTGGATTGATCTATGATAGAACGCGGAGTCTTTGGGCTTCGGCTTTCTGGAGTGCCTTAGCAGCGGGGTGGTTCCTCAGCGTGTTTTTCCCTCAGCAGTGAGGACCCTGTTATCTTTGTCGCGCTAGGGGACAATGCAGACCCCCCTCTGGAATTACCCACACCCTGAGATGGTCTGAGAGCTGTTTATGCGAATAGGTATCATAGGAGCGGGCCCGTCGGGGTCGCAATGTGCGGCGGTCCTGAGTAAGGCGGGTGCTGATGTAATTCTTCTGGACCCGCACGGAGCTTGGGAGAAACCCTGCGGAGGTGGCGTTACCCATAAGGCCTTGATCCGTTACCCTTTCCTGTGGGAGAGCGTGGATAAGGGACGCGAAATCCGCAATCTGGAGATTGTCTCGCCGCAGGACAGGTCACTTGCAGTCGCCTTGGATTTCCCACTTGTCACTTACTCCAGGGATATCTTGAACCGATTACTACTCGATCGGGCCGTCGCTCAGGGGGCCCAATTCCTCCAGGAACGAGTCATCGCGTTCACCGCTGTCGGTGCTGGATGGGAGATCAAGACTGATCGCTCTTACTACGAAGTGAATTTCCTCGTTGGGGCCGACGGGGTTAATAGCCTGGTGCGAAAGCGCCTGGGACAGCCGTATTCCAAAGGCGATTTGATGATGACGTTTGGCTACCGCCAACAGCGACAAGGTGGCAGCACAATCGAACTCAAGTTCTATCCCGGTTTCCCTGGCTACCTGTGGGTTTTTCCTAGGCCCGAAAACGTGTCTTTTGGAATTTGTGGAAAGCTCGATCGAGTTAGGACTGAAACCTTAAAGGCTAAACTGCACGACTACATGAGGAAGACTAACCGGTCTTCAGTTCCAGGTTCGAAGGAGCCCGGGCGAGCTATGCCCTGTGAGCTTTATGGGGCATTAGTGCCTTCCCTCCGTCCCGAAACACTGAGGAAAAACGTGATTTCGGGTAAAGGTTGGGCCTTGCTAGGTGACGCTGCGGGCTTCGCAGATCCAATCACTGCCGAAGGAATATACTACGCTTTAAGGTCTGGACAGCTGTTGGCCGAGGCACTGAAAACCCAAGATGCCGATTCCTACGCGGAAGCTTGCCGAGAAGATTTTGTATCGGATTTCATTTCCGGGGCTGAGTTCTTTGACCAGTTCTATGCCGGTAATCTCCTGGGCTCCAGCTTCATTAACCGGATGATTCAGATCGCTCGTCATAGCACGACACTCCGGAAGGTTGTGAATGCCTTTGTGGCCGGCCAGCAACCATACCGAACGCTTCAAACTGCATTGCTTGGGAAGGCACCCAAGGTCGCTGGGGACATGCTTCTCTCGGTCATTGCCTCGTCGATCTCCTAGGAACGGTACATCTACAGGTTGGAATTGGCGTAACGATTCTTTAAGCTGAATCCTTCAAAACCCTTTTATCCTCAGAAGGAGGTTGTTCATGTCAAAAACTCGCTTGCTCTTATTTGCGCTAGGTACTGCATTTGCGTTTGTCAGTTGTTCTTCTAACCACCCGGCCCCTCCACCCCCACAGCAGCCGGCCGCACCGGCAGCCGTTTTCCTGGGCCGGTGGGATGCAACGATTAAGACGGAAGACGGGGAGTATCCGTCCTGGTTTGAGATCACGAGACAAGGGGACCAATTCAAGGGGCGATTTGTGGGTCGTGAAGGCAGTGCTCGCCCCATTGATAAGCTGGTTATCTCTAGTGACCAGCTGGAGTTCTCATTGCCCAAACAATATGAAAAGCGCTCGGACGATTTGGCCTTCAAAGGGAAAATGATCGACAACCGAATTGAAGGAACGACTGTTGGTGACGATGGCAAGACCTTGTCCTGGAAAGCTGTTGTGGCTCCGCCTCTGGAACGTAGCGCCCCATCTGGATGGGGAGAGCCTGTCAAGCTATTTAACGGCAAGGACCTTGCCGGTTGGAAAGTTCGTCATCCGGAACACAATGGCTGGAAGGCTACTGGAGGAACCTTGGTAAACAAGATCCCCAGCAGCGATCTCATTACGGAGCAGAAATTCGAGGACTTCAAACTTCACGCCGAGGTCAATGTCCCCAAAAAGGGAAACAGTGGGATTTACCTCCGAGGCCGATATGAAGTCCAGGTTGAAGATATTCTGGGATCCGGTGAAAGCACCGACGGGGTCCATCTCGACAACGTACACATGGCGGGGATTTACGGTTTCCTGGCTCCCACCGTAAATGCGGCCAGGAAATCTGGAGAGTGGCAGGCTTTCGACATTACCCTGGTGGGTCGAAAAGTAACCGTGGTCTTGAACGGGAAAACAGTAATCGACAACCAGGAGATCCCGGGGATTACAGGTGGAGCGCTTGACAGCGATGAGGGCGCCTCTGGTCCCATCTTCCTCCAGGGTGACCACACTGGCGTTTCTTATCGGAACATTGTCATCACCCCAGCCAAACCGTGAGCCCTTGTCGAGGTTCATCACCAAGACGCAAAGAATGCGACAGGAACAGCCCCCGCATTCTTTGCATCCGACACAATCTCCATGTGGTCAGGGGGATCAACGCTTAGAGTTGGTAGATTTCCGAGTACTTGGTTCGCAGGTAGTCCAGGTAAGGTTCTACGCTGAGCGGTTTCCCGGTCGCACGTTGTACCAGTTCCTCGGGCAGGTGATTTCATCCGCGTCCACACGTATGAAAGACGGTTGCACCTGGTTGATCGCCCTGTAAAACACCTCTAAAGAGACATCGCCCAGAGTCTCGGGGAACATCCCCTGAATCCGTGGAAAGAAAAACTTCCAGAAACTGCGGCTTCGACCGACTGGGTTCTCCCACAAGCGCGACTGAGATTCGTCCAGATTTCCAAGCCATGGGAAGTTGCCCGCGCGATTTCAGCATGCAAGCTTGTGAAAATCGGTGCAGCATGCTACTTTTCTGCATTCAATGGACCCCACGCCCTGGCCGACCTGCAATCCGTGAGTGCTAGCGAGGGTGAAACGGGTGTCTGCTGTTTCACAATCTGCTGCAGGAGGCTCTTAGCCCGTCAAGGATCTGGGATGAAGAAAGCTGGACAATTGAGTATCAGTCTCGGGCTGACGCTCTTGATTGGATTCGCTTTTTATCGGGCCGTTCCGGATTGGGGACATGCCCTGCGAGTCATGGTGCAGGGACGGGTTCGTTACCTGCTCATCGGTTTTGGGTTCACCATGTTGCACATGGTCCTACGGGCTGTCCGATGGGGAGTCTTACTCAAACCGGTTAAGAATAGAATCACCTATGGAACCTCTTCTCTCTGACCATGGTAAAGTACGTCATCAACATCATTCCGCCCCGAACTGGAGAGGTGGTGGCCTCGATTCTCTTGGCCAGAAAAGAAAAGATCTCGGCTGCGTCTGTCATTGCGGCATCGTTACTGGAGAGGATCCTGGACACCGGAACGGTAGTCGTCCTATTCTGTTTCTACCTCGTCTCATTCTCTCAATGGTATTCGCCTGACTCTGAGCTCGGCAAGGAAATCCTGCTCACGATTAGGCACTTCTCGATAGAGGGGTTTATAGTCCTGGCTCTCCTTTTTGCTCTCGTTCGACTGGTGCTCCACAACCCGCCTTGGATGAAACGACTCACCCCAAGGCTAAGAGGGCTCATTCTGCCAATCGTCTTGCTGCTGCTTTGGTCAGTAATAAGAAGACTTCATTGGCCCGGAGGAATATCACAAAATGCGAAGGATCTTGGATTGGCCTTTTGTCTTGTCATTCTGTGGGTGTTCCTGCGCGGGGCCCGTTGGTTCGATCAGATCGTTCAGAAAATTGGGAATTTCTTTCCTTCCTTCCTGGAAGGGTTTCGAGCCCTGCAGCAGGGCGGGACGCTGGCCTGGACGCTTCTTTTGTCACTCACCATCTGGATTGTGATCACTCTGCAGGTGTGGTTCATGGTCCGAGCCTACTTGGAAGGTTTCCCATTCACGGGTGCGCTCTTTCTAATGTGCATTACGGTAGTGGGAATTGCCATCCCGACACCAGGTGGGGTTGGAGGTTACCAGATCTTCATGAATGTGGCCCTGGTGAACTTCTTCGGTGAATACATGTCCGCCTCAGATCCCAATTCCCAGGCTGCCGGGATTAGCAACGGCTGCTATATTGCTTCGATGGTACCAGTCATCCTGATCGGCCTGGTTTTTCTTTACAGAGAGGGCCTTTCGCTCGAACAAATCTCGCAGATTTCGGAAAGGGGAGCAAAGCAGGACAATCCGGCCATGGGCAAATAGCCAGCCCCCAGGGTCCTTTTCTCCTCCTGCGGTAGTCCTTACTGGCTGGTCAGCAACTGACGGTCGTCATTGGCTTTGCTCCTCGCCATTTTCATAGTCAGGTGATCGCCATTGTCCTCGCTACCACGAGGTGAGTTCGGCGGCTATCTTCCAAGCCTCTTCAAATACATGGTCGTGGCTCTGAACTCTCAATAGGTCATCCAACAGGCGTTCATTGTCCCCTGGCCTCAGAGTCACCTGGCGAAGGACGGGAGACGCCGCTCCCTCCAGAACGGTTGCCTCCAGAACCTGCGCCCGCTCACCCGGCCTGAGGACCGCTTCAAGCTGCCGACAGAATTCTTCCTGAGGCTTTCCTGAAGAGAATAATTTCAGAGCGACAATGTCACCCGGGCAGCCAGTCTCTGCCTCGATCATCCGAATCTGCACTTCAAACTCCGACGCGTTCTTCTCAAGGAGAAGATAATGAGTTAGACCTGAAACACGATGATGGGATGGCAAGGGCTTCCAGCCCAAGCGACCCGTAAACCACCCTGCCAAGAGCAGGGGCTGAGCCGGCAGCGTACTAATCTTTCGATTTCTGGATTGACAATCAATGGTCATCCGGTCGATCTGGCTGAGCTTCGTCAAGCAAGGAGCAGAGTCGAAGAACTGGGCGATCAGTTCTCGCCAGGGTCGAAGTCGTGACCAGTTAAGGTCTCCCAAAGATGGTCCAGTGCCATTTCTTTCAAGCAGCTGCAGGAACACTCTGAAATGATCTTTGGGCTGTAGAAACTGGGCGGAATCGATGATCACCCGGTCTGCCGCTAGAGCCAGTTTCTTGAAGATCTCGTCTTCGATCCCGGAGGGATCAGTCCACCAAAGATAGACCGGCAAATCCGCCAATAGAAGAGGAACGGCGGCACCCGACAAATGCTTGACTTGCTCGGCGCTGGCGTTCATTACGATCTGTTCACAGCAAACCTGCTTGCCTCCGGCCCGCGAAAGGTGGCATTGGGCGCTGACCCAGCTTGTGAATTCAGCCGGCTGTCGATCCGGCTCTGCAACCAAGACGACCGCTCGATTAGGGTGTTGAACCATCAGTTTTCCAATCACCTCGGAAATCTTCCCGAGGCTTTCACTTCCTCTCAAGTAAACCAGGAGATTCAAGGCGCACGCTCGCTGCACGGGATTCAGGGTTCCGTTCTCGCTGACAGACTTCCAGAGCAGGCTCAACTCCCGTTCGATGGCAGCCGGATTCACTGTCTTAGGCATACCCAGCGGTGTGATTTCGAGGTTGGTCATCGCTTACAGCCTACGCCATTGGCGCTCGTCTTTTCCAATCAGTTCATCTGCAATTACCGGTCCCCAGGAACCCGCTTCGTAACTTTGGACCGGCGTAACTCCTTCCTTCCACACTTCCAGGATGGGAGATATCAGACCCCAGGCACATTCGACTTCGTCACTTCGGGTAAACAGTGTGGCATCGCCTTGCATGCAATCCAGCAACAGGTTCTCATACGCTGTCGGAACTTCCTCGCCGAAGGAACTCCCGTAACGAAAATCCATGATAACAGGACGGAGGTTCATCCCTTGCCCAGGCAGTTTGGCCTCAAATTTCAGGGCAATCCCCTCGTCCGGCTGGATCCGTAACACCAGGAAATTGGATTCCAATAGAGTGCTCGCGGATGGTCCAAACAGCAGGTGGGGGGGCTCCTTAAAGCGAACTGCGACTTCGGTGACCTGCTTAGGTAACCGCTTACCCGACCTCAGGAAGAAGGGAACACCAGCCCAGCGCCAATTGTCGATAGACAACCGCAGCGCTGCATAAGTCTCCATTTGAGATTCGGGAGACACTCCAGGCTCGTCTCGATATCCCGCAACGGGGCGGCCCAACAGGGAGCCGGGACCGTATTGACCTCTTACGGCAAACTGGGCTGCAGCGGCCGGTGTGAAGGGGCGGATGGCCCGCAATACCTTGACTTTTTCGTCACGCACAGCATCCGCGTCAAAAGCCACCGGAGGTTCCATGGCTGTAAGGCATAGCAGTTGCAGCAAGTGGTTTTGCATCATATCCCGTAGCAAGCCGGCTTCTTCGTAGTAGGCGCCCCGGTTTTCTACCCCTAGGGTCTCAGCAGCGGTAATTTGAATGGAATCGATGTAACGCCGATTCCAAATGGGCTCGAAGATTCCATTGGCCAACCGCAGCACCAGAATGTTTTGGACCGTTTCTTTGCCAAGGTAGTGGTCGATGCGATATATCTGGTCTTCTCTGAACACCTCGTGTATAGTGCGGTTGAGCTGCTGCGCCGATTCCAGGTCACGGCCAAATGGCTTCTCGATGATGATTCGAACCCATTCGCTCTCTCCGCGGTCTTCTTTGGCAAGCCCTGATTTACCCAAGCTTTGAACCACGGCGTTATAGGAACTTGGGGGCAATGCCAGATAGAAAACCCTCCGGCTCTGGGTGCCTCGTTCCCCATCGATCTGCTCCAGAGTTTTCTTGATCTTCTCGTAGCTCTCCTCAAGATGCGGATCAGCCTGAAGATAAAAAAGCCCCTGGGCAAAACTCTGCCAGAGATCAGAGCCGCTTCCAACCATTCCCGCGTCCTGAGCAATGCCCTCCTTCATTCGCTCCCGAAACTGGTCAAGGCTCAGGGGCGAACGGGCTACACCCAGCACTGAGAATCCATTGGGCAACATGCCCTGTCGGGTCAGATTAAACAAGGCGGGAACCAGTTTGCGGTGGGTTAGGTCGCCAGAGGCCCCAAAGATCACCAGGATGCAAGGCTCAACCGACTGTTCCATGCCCAGGCCTTCGCGTAACGGATTTGACTTCAAGGATGAGATCTCCACTTTTTTCTAGGTTTTGAATAACCAGTCCTGTGAGGCTTCGACCCTTGACGAAGAATCTTCTGGGCTTCCATCCAAAGCAGGACTCACTCCCTCCATATTGTTCCCCGAAAGAGCATGAACCCGCAGTCATTGTTCATCTAGCGACGTTGGCCGGGGCTAGTTATCGTGTAATCTGCTCCATTTCTTTGATCTTGCGGATTCGGCGTTGATGCCGCTCTGCGTTTGAGAATCGAGCAGCCATCCAAATCCGCAGGATATCCAATGCCAGTTCCGTCCCGACAACCCTAGCTCCGAGGCAGAGTACATTCACATCATCATGCTCGACCCCCTGCCGGGCCGAATAACAATCATGGCAAAGCCCTGCCCGGATACCCGGGATCTTGTTCGCGGCCACACTGGCACCGACCCCACTCCCACAAACCAAGACTCCTCGCTCGGCCTTGCCCTGAACTACGGCCTCCCCGACGGCTTTCGCCGAGTCTGGATAGTCCACGGGATCAGCATTATGGGTTCCAAAGTCCAGCACTTCATGACCGGCGGCTCTGAGGAAGTCGATCAGCAGGGCCTTCAGCTGGAAGCCGGCATGGTCCGCCCCAACTGCGACACGCATATTTCCTCCACACGTTGGTGGACCTGCTGCTGCCGGTCACACTGGATCATTTCTGTTCCCCACCCGGCCTTGAATCCACTGCGACTCAACCCGTTATTCACTTCGTCCCTTAGTCTGATGCTTCAATTTAACTTGGAACGCCCTGGATGAACAACACAAAAAACCATGCCTCATTAACTTCGGTAGGAGGTATCTCCCTGCGACAGACCCAGTCTGCGAATTTTGCACATTGAAGCCTAATCTCCCAAGGCCAGAACTCTCCTGCCTTTTACGTAACCGCGATGAAAAATCGGGGAGCTCCGGACCGCCCCTAAAGTTGGGGTGACTGCAAGTTCCAAGCATTCGATGGATGTTCTGGATGGTTGGGGGACCAATCGCCCATATCGAGTTCTAGCTCTATGGACCGATTCGAGAAGGAGCATCAGCGAGGAGGAATCAGCCGACGGTAGAGTTCCTCCTGTCGTTTCGCCGCCTCCTGATATCGCTGATGATGTCGAGGATTTGGCAAGAAATGTCGGCCGAGTGGAGCAGGGATATGCTCGATATCCTGAGCCAATCCCAGAGCCTCTAAGGCCATCAAGGCGGCGCCCCTGCTCGAAGCTTCCAAAACTCGAGAAGCGATGACGGGCTTCCCTAGCACGTCTGCTACGATTTGAGTCCACGTTGGAGATTTAAGCAAGGCGCCACCAGAAGCGATGATTGGGCTGGCAGAAGGGTGCACCTGCCACAACAAGCTCGCCACGTGACTGAACCGGTAGGCAACTGCCTCTAGACCAGCTCGCAGGATGTCGATTGGACGATGATGGAAACTGAGGCCGCTAACAACTGCCCGGGCATTTCCGTTCCAGCCGGGACTCCGCTCTCCGGACAGAAAGGGTAAGACAGTCAGCCCGTGGGCGTCGGGTTCCATTTGCGAAATCTCCTCTTCCAAGGCGTCGATATTCTCCTCCAGA
>DATKMG010000093.1:0-7336 GCA_035541995.1 Terriglobia bacterium | reverse complement strand
GCTGCAGACACTCCGCCGACGATGATATTTGCCTTTGCTGAGGAGAAGAAGATCGTTCTGGCAAGTAACGGCGAACTGAGCTATCTCGGTCTGAGTCTGAATTCATTAATGCACCTCGGTCATCCCGCCAAGGGAGTGGATGCGGAGGTGAAACCGGAAGAAAAATAAACTCGGATGTTGAGACGGTCGTTTCTTCATAGCCAGTGGAGAGACCGTGCTTGTCATCAGAGTCAGTCCACCGAAGGGAGTCTTGGGGGAGCTTCAGTCGAGAGTGGGGCAGGCATCGCGCCTTCGGCGATATTTTCCCCATCGCCGGATCATTTTCTTGAAAGCACGGGTCAGAACTTTATGGATCCATTCATCGAACTAGAGGACCTATCAGTTCAGTTTGGCCCACGAACTATTCTGAAGAAGTTGAATACCTCCCTGGCCGGTAGGGCGATTGGCCTATTGGGTCCCAATGGGGCAGGAAAGACCACTCTGATCCACACTCTGCTTGGGTTTCACGCTCCAGCAAAGGGAACGGCGCGGATATTTGGCATGGATATCCGCGGAAATGTCAGATCCGTCCGATCCCTTATCGGCTACATGCCGGAAACAGACTCATTTATCGCCCGCATGACTGCAGTGCAGTTTCTCCGCCTGATGGCAGAACTATCGGGTTTACCGGCGCGGGAGGCTTTGGAACGTTCTCATGAAGCTCTCTTTTATGTTGGTTTGGGAGAAGCGCGATACCGCGAGTTGGGCACCTATTCTTTGGGTATGAAGCAGCTTGCTAAGCTGGCACAGGCCATCGTCCACGGGCCCCGGCTTCTATTCCTGGACGAACCGACAAACGGGCTGGATCCGCCGGCCCGTCAGCGGATGCTTCGGCTGATTCGAGAGATCCGGAATAGTGGCAAGCTCCATTTGATACTCTCCTCTCATCTCCTCCAAGACGTTGAGGAATGCTGTGAAGAGGTCTTAATTCTGAAAGGCGGGGAAATTCGAGCGTGCTGCAACTTGGAGGAGGAGCGCCGGGCTAATCGCAGGTTCCTTGAAATCGAAACGTGGGGTGACGACGGAACGTTTCTGGCCGCACTGGAAAAAATGGGATGCCGGTGTGCAGTCAACGGAAACCGCAGGATCAAGATGATCCTCCCTCCACAGGCCGAGATCAAGGACTTATACCTGCTTGCCGCGGAACGCCGCATTCAGATTCGACGCCTGCATCACAAGCGGGATTCACTGGAAGATATCTTTCTCAAAGCGATGGAGGAAACCAATGGCAGTCTATAAACACACCTACCAGCGCTATGAGGGCCGGCTCACTCCAGCCTGGTCCAGGTTCCTGATTCTGCCGCGATATGCATTGCAGCAGGCGTTTCGCTCTAAGTTTCTGATCTCCCTAATGGTGGCTGGTTTTGCCTGGCCATTGGGCTGCGCCATAGTGATTTATCTGCACCACAACCTGTCAGCCCTGAAGGTTCTGAACATGAATCCTGACAGGCTCATGGCAATTGATGGGCATTTCTTCTATTTGTTTCTTTGGGTTCAATCCGGGATTGGATTCATCTTGACGGCTTTTGTCGGGCCGGGGCTGGTATCTCCAGACCTGGCCAACAATGGTTTGCCACTTTACCTGAGCCGCCCCTTTTCCAGGGCTGAATACGTTTTGGGGAAATTGTCTGTCATCGCTATTCTGCTATCAGCGATCACCTGGCTACCAGGCATGTTTCTATTTCTCCTGCAGTGCAGTCTTGTGGGGATCGGGTGGTGTGGAAACAATTTGAGGGTTCTGATGGCTCTCCTTTTGGGCTCGTGGCTCTGGATTGCATGCCTTTCTCTATTCTCACTCACACTTTCGGCCTGGGTCAAATGGCGGTTCGTGGCTGGGGCACTCTTATTTGGAATTACTTCCTTTGCCAACGGGATTGGAGCCGCCATAAACAACATCTTCACTACCAAGACCGGACTCTTGATTAACCTTTCTGAAGTCATGCAGAGCGTCTGGTCATCGCTGTTTGGGCTCGATGGGAAATCCACAGTTGCCCCGGAGGATGCTTGGAGATCGTTGCTGGCCTTTTGCGCAATCTGTCTTTTCCTGCTATCGCGGAAGATCAGGGCCTACGAGGTTATTAAGTGATGGAATGCGACATGGAATCGAATATTATTTTTGAGAATGTTTCCAAGTTTTATGGCGAAGTCCTGGGGGTCAATCGGGTGAATCTCTCCATTGCGCCCGGAATTACTGGCCTCGTGGGTCCTAACGGTTCAGGTAAGACGACCATGATGAATCTGATGACCGGATTACTTCGACCGTCTCAAGGGAGAATCCTCGTGCTGGGCATCCCCACTGAACTCCCTGACAGGCTTTTTAAGAAGGTGGGCTATTGTACCCAGTACGACTCTTTTCCGAAAGGCTTGACCGGACGTCAACTGCTGCATTCACTTCTTCAATTGCATGGAAGAACTCAAGGGGAGTCGGCACAAGGTGCCAGAGAGGCTTTAGAGAGAGTGGGTCTAGCAGATGCAGCAGATCGTCGGATTGCGGCATACAGTAAGGGAATGCGCCAGAGAATTAAACTGGCTCAAGCCATTTGTCACGGACCCCAAGTTCTGATATTGGATGAGCCATTGAATGGCCTTGACCCTTTGGCCCGCTCGGAAATGCTGGCCTTGTTCCGCGAGCTGGCAGCGGGAGGCGTCCACGTAATTATCTCCAGCCACATCCTATACGAAGTCGATCTCATCTCAGATCGCGTCATTATGTTGAACCGCGGCTTTGTGGTGGCGGAGGGGAACATTCAAGAAGTTCGAGATGAAATGGAAGAGCATCCTCGTCAAGTCTTCATCCGGTGTACTAAACCGAGTGTTCTCGCCGCCAGGATCTTTGAATTGGAGCAAGGAGTGGAAGTCAAACTCCATGAGGACCGTCGAGGGTTGCTGGTAAGGACTCGAACTGTCGATCAGTTTTTCTTGATGATGAATCAAGTGGTGCTGGACAACGATCTGGAAGTGGAGTTTGTAGCTCCATCTGACGACGATGTCCATTCAGTGTATGAATACTTGATTGGGTCCGAGAGTGGAACACTGTAGGGTTCCTTTTTTGCGCTTGTGGATTGCGAACTTTTATATATGGCATCAGTGTCGTGAAGGAGCGTTAGCGGCCATGAGAGAAAATCGAGTTTCGCGAGAGATTGGTGGCCTTCCTTGGGGCCTCTGGCTTCGACAGATCGAAGCCATCGTCCGGCTTGAGGTCCGCAAGAACTATCTTGGCCGTCGGGCATTGTGGATTTACCTGCTGGTTCTGGCCCCGGTTTTCCTAATCGGAGTCAAAGCCTTCATGCCATCCCATGAAGGGGAATGGAGCCAATTCGGTAAGGCTGGAATTACGTATGCGGGTATCTTCCAATTCTATTATCTGCGCGTCGGGATCTTTTTTGCCTGTGTCGGCATTTTCACTTATCTCTTTCGTGGCGAAGTCCTGGAAAAGAGCCTGCATTTTTACTTTTTGACGCCGGTGCGGAGGGAAATCCTGGTTGTTGGAAAGTACCTGTCGGGCTGGATTACTGCAGCAACCCTGTTTACGATCAGTGTCGGTCTGTCATTTGCGTTCATGTATGTCCCCTATGGGGCAATGGGTTCAGACTACTTTGGCAAAGGACCAGGCATGGGCCAGCTGCTCAGCTATATGGGAGTGACCTTGCTTGCGTGCCTGGGTTACGGTAGCGTTTTCTTGCTGATGGGATTGATTTTCAGAAATCCTGTCATCCCGGCGATGGCAGTGCTGGGATGGGAATCAGTCAACTTCCTCCTACCCCCTTTCCTCAAGAAAGTGAGTGTCATTTATTACCTGCAGTCACTGTGCCCCGTTTCCTTGCCTTCGGGCCCATTTGGGATATTGGCTGATCCTTCTCCGGCTTGGTTGGCGGTTCTGGGCCTGCTCGTCCTAACCTTGGCAGTCGTTGGAGTTGCAGGATTATCGATTCGGCGGATGGAAATCAACTATGGCGCCGATTGACACCCCCTTTGGCGGTTCTTAGTTACCTGAGGTTCACTTTTTTACGCCTTATTCCTCTACAAAAGGACCTCGCAAATCCAAAAAGCGCATGCGACGGTGAGTAAACAGGTACAAGGAAATACCTGTGATCACCAGTAAATTTGCCAAAGCAGCCCATAGGAATTTCCGCGTGAGAGTATCGATCGGAGCGTTGGCTTCCGCCTCATCTTGGGCGGTCACAACCATCCACTTTAGTTGAGGATATGAGGAGGACAGCCCCGTATCCCTGTACGCGACGAATTTCTTTTTTCCCCCAGGAACCGAAGCACGAATGAAGTCAGGCCTCGTGTTCGAATGCATTGCGTTTCGTATGTCATCAAAGTAGGGCAGAGGAATGAGTTCTCTGAGTGTCACCTCTGATCCGGAAATGACATTGCCTTGGTCTGTGACCAGGAGTGTTTCTCCAGTGCTGCCGACCCTGACACCACTCACAAGCGGGAAAAGATCGCTAATATCGATCAAGGCGCCAATGATCCCCAGGACTTGATCTTTGACCTCATCCTGGATCGGCACAACGACATGGATGGCATTGAATCTAGTGATAGGATCAAGTGTCACATCTTCAATTACGACGCTTCCACTGATTCCGTCTTTGAAGGCATTCTGCCACCAGGGTTCATCTGATTGTTCATAATCGACAGTTTTCACATTGGCGGCTGCCACACCTCCAAAGCGATCGGTAACTGTGATTCGCTTGAAGGCCGGATTAATTTCGACGAAACGCCGGAGGTACTTCGACGCCGGGTTAGCTAGCATCTGCTCAACCATTTGATTGGCAGCAGGCGTGAGCCAGGATTTGTCGGTGGAGGATATCTTCCTGCGAATGTCCTCACTCGAGCCCCCATAGGAGGCATTTTGTTTGCGGACGACATCCCGAACTTCTGTGTTGATGGCGATGCTCCCAACACTCAAAACCAGATGGTTAATCCCATAGTTGATGGTGACCCCGTTTCTTCTGGTAATCGCTCTGAAGTCAGAGGCCAATTGAGCGTACAAAGCCTGCCGGGTTTGATCGAGGGTAAAGAACGCAAGGGTCCAAAAAGGAACATTCACGATAATGACCAACAAAATTACAGTTCGCCACTTGATACTAGCCCCATCTTCTCTCATAGGCGCTCCTTTCAAATAGACACTAAGGATTCAATGACGAAGAGGATTGGACCAAGAACAAGACCGGGAAATTCAACCCAAGGAAGAAACCAACCTATTTTAACTGATCCCGACATGGTGGGATCATTAATTCTGCGACAACCGGGCTGTCCTCACTCACCAGTGGATGCGCACAGTATCCCAAGCCGAACCGCGTATGATGATGACGTTCTTGACAACAATGAGTAATTACGGATACTTGCAGAATATAGTGACATGCCTCTCCTCCACCCCGCCGGGGTTGATGTTATTCGGTATAATCCAGGGGTGACACGCCTTTCGCGTCAGCGCTGGCTACTTTCCATTGTTCCTTCGGGACAAATGGTTGTCACTATATTCTGTGACTCTCAATAATAGCCACCAATCCCGCCAATTGCGACCGGGATCAAATGAGGATTGTAGTTAGTTTGTCAGTATGGCTGGCTGGTCTTTCTTGGTTAGGTCGCGTAGTTCGACGAGCGACAGACAGAGTCCGAAGAGGGGATGGGAGGGACACTGGCACCATGGGACTCCCAGGGGCGTCCCTGTTGAATGAGGTGTTCGGCAGTTTCGCCATCTACCGCAGTCGAAAAAAAGAAGCCTTGGGCATACTCACACCCTAGGGCCTTGAGCAATTCCACTTGCTCGGATGTCTCTACGCCCTCGGCAATGACATCCGCGTCAAGGTTGTGCGCCAGGCTGATGATAGTGCGCACAATCACCGAGTTTTCCTCATCCCCGCCCATTTGATTGATAAAAGAACGATCGATCTTCAGAGTGTCAATGGGAAACTGGTGGAGGTAGCTCAGAGAAGAGTATCCGGTTCCGAAATCATCTATGCCCACACGGACATTCAGTTCACGGAGCTGCTTGAGAAGGGCTATAGACGATTCTGCGTTTTCCATGACCAGGCTCTCCGTCATCTCCAAGGTTAGACTCTTTGGCTCCAGTCCCGTTTCTTCCAGGACTTGATGGATATTGGCCACCAGGTCAGGTTGGAGGAACTGCTTGCTTGAGAAATTCACCGCTATGGCCAAGGAATGGTTCCCGTACACTTCATGCCACTGCTTCATCTGGTTGCAGGCTTGAAGGAGAACCCACTGGTCGATGGGCACGATGAGGCCTGTCTCTTCAGCGATGGGAATGAATTCTTCGGGTAAGATCAAGCCACGGGTAGGATGCTGCCATCGTACCAGAGCCTCGAAGCCTCTAATCCGCCCTGTGGCCAGAGAAGTAATAGCCTGATAGTACACGCGAAACTCACGGTGTTCCAAGGCATGACGAAGGTCAGTCTCCAGTTGCAGACGCGCGACGGCCCGATCTCGCATCTCTGTGTCAAACATTTCGCAACGGGCTTTGCCCAAGGCTTTTGCTCGATACATGGCTGTGTCTGCGTCCCTCAGCAGATCCTCCGGCCGTTCATATCCCGACTCACTGAGTGCAATGCCGATGCTGACGCTGCTGTAAACCTCCTGCCCATTCAGATTGAAGGGTAGGGAGAGTGCGGCCTGGATCCGTTCGGCCACACTGGTGGCGTCACCCACATGTTTAATTTCCTGCAGCAGGATGGCAAATTCATCGCCACCAAGACGCGCCACTATGTCGCCGGAATGGAGACAGGATTTCAATCGCCTGGCTGCGGTAATCAGCAACTGATCTCCAATCAGGTGTCCCAGGCTGTCGTTGACCAGCTTGAAGCGATCGAGGTCGAGAAAGAACACAGCGAACTGGTAGTTCTTGATGTATCTGACTCGCTCCAGGGCACGTCCCAGTTGGTCCATGAAAAGGACCCGGTTGGGGAGTCCAGTCAATGCATCGGCCACCTTGTTTTCGGTTATGTCGGTTAACGATCCTGCCATCCGGGAGACATTGCCTGTTTTGTCCCTGACGGCAAGTCCTCGACTCAACATCCAGCGGTAACTGCCGTCCTTATGCATCATTCGATGCTCACTTTCAAAGTGAGAGGTCAGATTATTCAAATGGGCAGAAATATTCGCCTTGACCTGCTCAACTTCCTCGGGATGGATGCGCTTGTACCATTCCTCCGGTTTATTGCCAATTTCATGGTCCTCGCATCCCAGCATCGACTTCCAACGTGCCGAAAAGTATAAATCATTGGTCTTCAGATTCCAGTCCCACAGACCATCATTGGCGCCAAGAACCGAT
>DATKMG010000092.1:0-7410 GCA_035541995.1 Terriglobia bacterium | reverse complement strand
GGAACGGGAGTTCTCTCCGCAGACTTGGCCTTCGTAAACGGGTTCTCCCGGCCGGATGAACAGCTCTCCTCTTTCTTGAAGATTGTTCAAGGCATAGGCTGTCGCTCTCCCCGGACGATCGGCAACTAACGCTCCAGTAGGTCTTGAGGGGATATCTCCTTGCCACATGTCAAAATTATCAAAGAGATGGTTCATGATTCCAGTGCCTCTGGTGTCGGTAAGAAACTCGGACCGAAACCCGATCAATCCCCGAGCGGGGATGCGGAATTCCAGTCTCACTCGTCCGCTTCCGTGATTGATCATTTTAAGCATTTTCCCTTTGCGTCCTCCCACCTTCTGGGTGACAGCCCCAATGAATTCCTCCGGACAGTCGACATACAACTTCTCCATAGGTTCCAGAATTAACCCGTTTTCCTCCCGTGTAACAATTTCGGGCTTTGAGACTTCGATCTCGTAGTCCTCTCGTCGCATCATTTCCAGCAAGATGGCCATCTGCAGTTCACCCCGGCCGATAACCCGGAAGGCATCCTTGCTTGGGGTGGGTTCCACCCGAAGGCTCACGTTTTTCAATAACTCCCGGTCTAGTCGTTCTTTCAAGTGCCGAGAAGTGACATACTTCCCTTCCTTTCCGCTAAAGGGCGAAGTGTTCGCTGAAAGTACCATGGAGAGGGTTGGCTCATCCACTTTCAAGGGCGGGAGCGGTCGAGGATCCAGCGGATCTGCAACGGTCTCACCAATGGTGATGCTCTCGCACCCGGCCACACAGACAATCTCCCCGGCCGATGCCTCCTCCACTTCTACTCGTTTGAGGCCGTCGAAGACATACAATTGATTCACCTTCATGGTTTCCAGCTGACCATTGATTCGACAAAGTAAAACCATTCCTCCCTGGCGGATGACACCGTTGCTGATTCGTCCCACGCCCATCCGACCGACATAGTCGTTGTAGTCGATGTTAGTGATCAACAGTTGCAGGCTTTGGGCGGGATCGAATTGCGGCGGCGGAATTCGTTCAATGATCGCCTCGAACAAGGGCCGCAGGTCCGTAGATTCGTCTTCGAGGTAACGTTTGGCTTGCCCTCGCCTGGCGTTGGTAAAGAGGATGGGAAAATCGATCTGGTCGTCTCGCGCATCGAGGTCGATGAATAGATCGTACACCTCGTTGATCACTTCGGCGATGCGGGCATCAGGACGGTCGATTTTGTTTATGACTACGATGGCCGGGAGCTCCTGCTCCAGGGATTTCCTCAGCACGAATCGAGTTTGCGGAAGCGGGCCCTCCGAAGCATCCACCAGGAGCATTACGCCGTCCACCATCTTCAGGGTACGTTCTACCTCGCCTCCAAAGTCTGAATGCCCTGGAGTATCGACAATATTCAGTTTTACGTCTTTGAAGAAAATGGCCGTATTCTTGGCCATTATGGTGATGCCTTTTTCCCGCTCCAGGTCGATATTGTCCATCACTCGTTCCTGCACGCGCTGGTGTTCTCTGAAGATTCCACTTTGCCAGAGCATCGCATCGACCAAGGTGGTCTTCCCGTGATCAACATGAGCAATGATAGCCAGATTACGGATGTCGGCTCTCGTCTCGACCATCTGATCCCCTGCCAATCCCTTTCATGAAAATGCGAGTTTGAAGGTGGTCGCCGCGCTCCGTCGCGGCGATCTCCTGGTTTAGACTCGTCGCCGCTCGGAGATCGGCTCCCACATTTTCATTGGCGGTTGTACGCCCAATCAGCGCATGCGCCACTTACATGAAAATCAGATATTGGGCAGCCACGCCGACTGCGCTGTTAGCGGGAAGCGTGGGCCTGTAAAACCGGCAAGAAGCCCACGGCTCGCGGCGACCACCGTCGCCATTGCGCTCACCGTGGCTACCCCTGCCTTCTCATCGAAGGTTTCGACTTGAGCAGGTCATGCCGCCCTGTTGTGCAAGGGGCGCAGCTTCTTGACGCACAGGCACACCGTGGACTAAGGCCACATCACCTTTAACTTAGAATGCCATTCCCTTGGGTGTGGAGTCCAAACCTTATGCAGGCGCTGCCGAAGCTGAACCGAGCCTGGCCGTCAAGCGAATTTCCACCCCGGCCAATGCCTTGGATACCGGGCAGTTTTCCTTGGCAGTCAGGGCGTGCTGTTGGAATAGAGCGGGGTTGATCCCCGGGACGATTGCTTCCGTCTCAAGTTCAATGAGGGGAATCGCAAAGCCCTCTCCTCGCTTTTCGAAAAGAACCTTTGCTGTGGTGTGGATTCGCTGCGGAGTGAACCCTGCTTGCGTCAATTGAGCCGAAAGTGCCATCGAGAAGCACCCGGCATGTGCGGCGCCAATCAATTCTTCAGGGTTAGTTCCCTTCCCATCCGCTGTACGCGAACGAAAATCATACGACCCCTCGAAGGCTCCACTACCGAGTTTGATGTGTCCATTTCCTTGGAGGAGGTTTCCCTTCCATTCTGCTTCTGCTGTTCTGGTTGGCATGAGATTGTCCTTTCCATTGCTGTTTGGTTTCTAGATTCCGTCGAGAATTGCTAAACAGGTAATTCCATGATACCTCATCTTCTATGCTTCTGCTTCGACAGTCTCCACAACGCTCCAATTCACAATTCGATTAAACCCCTAAGCCAAGGACCAGACTTGGTCTTCTGGATCTTTCTCTGCGCCTTCGTGCCTCTGCGTTTGGTCTTTGGTTACGGTCAACGGCCTCGTCAGGTCCTTGTGCTTTGGGCGGGGTAATGCAGGCAAGTCCTAGTGGGCAAAGGTACCAATCTATTCACTTCTCAGAGAGGTTACCGGATCCACTTTCGTGGCACGCCGTGCTGGCATGAAACTGGCCAACAGCGCCACTGCAAGAAGGACCAGGGAGGCCAGACCGAACACAACTGGCTCTGCGAGATCTAGCGGGAGATTCATCTTGCTCGATACGAGGCGCGCGCCCGCAATCGCGGCGGTTACCCCTGCGATCAAACCCGGGATTGTCATCGCCATGCCCTTTCGCAAAACCAGACCCAGGACTTTGTGCCGCTGTGCACCTAACGCCATTCGGATTCCGAACTCTTGAGTCCGTTCGCTAACCGCGTAGGCCATTACGCTGTATAATCCCACCGCTGCTAGTACCAGCGAAAGCACGGCGAGCATGGAGAGCAAGCTTGCGACTATCCGCTCAGCAAACAAACCCGCCTGCGTATATTCGCTAAGGGGCGCCATATTGTACAGGCCGCTGTTCGGATCCAGAGCCGCCACTTCGCGCTGCAGCGCTTTGCGCGCCACCTCCATGCTGCCGGTCGTCCTAATGTAGAAGAAGGCGGTATAGCCCGAATAGTAAATCTGGCGGAAGGGCCCATATAAGAACGGGGTCGGCGCCTCGGGTGGGTTGCGGTACTTACTGTCCTTGACAACTCCCACTACCGTTGACCAGTTATCTGAAACACACACTCTGCGGCCGATAGCATTTCTCCCTTCGAAATACTTCTGGGCAAAGGTCTGATTGACGATTATCACCGGCAGCGTGTTAAGGTCGTCTTGCTCGGTGAAGTCGCGGCCCTCCAGTAAGGGAATACGCATCACACTGAAGTACCCGGGCGCCACAATAGAGCACGGGAGAATGACCACCCCGCCTTGGTCCCGCGAGAAGCCTTCTACCTCAACGCGGTCGGTACCGAACCCGAAAATCGAAAGAGGAACGGAGTCCGCGTAACTCACCTGTTGGATCCCCGGAGCCCCTGCCAGACGCAATTGCAGGTTGCGACAAAACTGCTTTTCCTGAGTTAACGAGTAGCCGTTGGTGGAGAGATAGAAGTGCGCCACCAGCACGTTCCGCGAATCGAAACCCGGGTGGAGCGTGGACAACCTCTGGAAGCTTCGGACTGCCAGACCAGCTCCGCAGAGCGCCAAGGCTGCCAGCGCCACCTCCACCACTACCAGAGAATTGCGGACACGGTTCGATCGCGCGCCGGAGGTTCCGCTGCGCCCTCCCTCTTTCAATAGCTCGTTGATGTCCAGACGGTTGATCGAGAGAACCGGAAAAAGGGTCGAAAGCATAGCCACCCCGAGAGAGATCAACCCCGTAAAAACGATCACATTGAGAGTAGGTTTGACGTGTAACATCGGCTCGATGGCCGCTCGAATGAAGGACTCTAAAAAAGGAAACACATAGTCGAACGATTTTGCCAGCCAGGACGCGAGTAATATGCCGACGATGGCTCCTGCGATAGCCAAAATCAAAACTTCCGCCAACAGTTCACAGACGATCCTTCCCATGCCGGCCCCCAGAGTTATTCGCACTCCGAATTCTCTCAGCCGGGAGACCGAACGGGCCGTTAAGAGATTCGCCACGTTGGCGCAGACAATCAACAGCACCAGGATACATACCACCATCAGGAGGCACAGCGGGTCGCGCAGGCTCGCCTGAAAGCCGTATGACGCGCGCCAGATGGGAACCAGCCAGGCGCCGATGCCTTTGTGCGTGTCCGGATGGGCAGCGGCAATCCAAACGGCTACGGACCGGGCTTCCTCCCTCGCCTGCTCGATGGTAACCCCGGGTTTCAGACGCACGATGACGTCCAGGAACCTGGCGTTCCAATCGTCGGCCGCCCAGGTATTCAGGGCACCCATCTGCAGGATCATGCTGAGCGGGACCCAGACGTCAAGAGCAACTCCACCCATCGTGCCACGGAAATCGGGCGGAGCGACACCAACAATGGTGAGTATGTGCCCGTTGACGCGAACAGCGCGCCCCACCACGCCAGGATCCTCGCCGAATTGAGTTCTCCACAGCCGGTGACTGATGACGGCGATCGGGTAAGCGCCGGGATCATCGCGATCCTCTTGTGGCAGAAACATGCGCCCCAGGAACGGATTGACTCCAAGCACAGCAAAGAAGTTGGCTGAAACCACTTGTCCTAAAGCGCGTTGCGGGTGGTCGGCCGATTCGAGAGTAAAGAAGGAGAGGTGTGAAGCCACCACGCCTGAAGCCAGCGTGAGCTGCTGCTGGAAAGCCCGGAAATCTGGGTGGGTGCAGTTTCCGAACCGACGCCCATCCGGGGCTATTGCTTCCAGTGCCACCAACTCTTTCGCTTTGTGAACACCGGGAATCGGGCGTAGCAAGACTGTGTCAATCCATCCAAACACTGTCGTACTGGCAGCAATCCCCAGCCCGAGCGTAATCACGGCTACAGCCACAAAACCCGGGCTCTTCAGCAGAACTCGCCAGGCAAGGCGCAAAACCCCCAGCATATTGGCCATATCGTCCTCTTCGACGGTTGTGCTATGCAAACTGGATGCCAGCGGTTAAGTTGTTGAGTCGATTCGTGCGGTGAGGTCATAAGGTGTCCGGTTTCGAAACAACCTTTGCCAAAAACGGGACAGTCAATGCCCCGGTTCAAACAATTAAAGTTCAATACGGCTTGCGATTTTAGCCAACTACTATCCAACTACTAAACGAAGGAAACGACCTGCCTGTTTTCACTATGCTGGTACTCTGGTGGGCTCCTTTCAAAGGCCTCCCAAAAGCCGGGGATCGACCTGTAGCGGTTGGGGCTTATGGACAATAATGCGCGAAAAATCGTCGTGTCGGGGATTGATCAGATAATTGGTTTCTGTCGGAACCACCACGGAAGGTACAGCAACAACGGCCTCGCCATCTTCAAGGAACCTTATTTTTATCCTCAAAGACTTCTTCGGCATGCACCAGGATGCGGGCCATCCGGTAAAGACGATCCGACTCTTCTCTTTCCAGTCGTCGGGCCTTGCGCCGTCGCGCCATAGTTCTGGGAGAAATCCTCCCGATCCGGGCGAGATCCTTCAAGGCCAGATTGAAACGAGCCAGAAACGATTCGACTGCTCCATAAGGCAATCCTCGCTGAATGACCTCGCGAAGCTGGTCTTCAGACAAAACGGAAGATCCTAGGATCTTCGACCCTCCCAAAGCCCGAATTAATAAACTCTTCTCCCTCATGCACCCGCTCCGGAATCTTAGTGCCAAATGACATCGGATATATTGCCAGATGGCCACCTAACATGCAAGGGGCTCGATGACCAACGGCAGTTCCCGCCAGTTTGGATTCTTGGGCGCTCCTTGCCGGGAGCAGACGCCCGGGTCGAGGCCTTAGGGATCGGGGCCCATCCTGGGTGTCATTCAAAAGTGCGACTGGAGACGCCATGCGTCCGGGGGGCGTTGCCGGAAGCGGGACGGGGGCGTCCCGTCTCCAAGGATTTGGAGACGCCGCGCCCCCGCGGCGCCCGACCCGTGAAGATATGAGTTAATGCCGTCGCACTTTTAATTACACCCGTCCATCTTGGTTCTACTTCTTCCCGGCCAATTCCGGCACATCCTGGACCGCAATCTTCCAAGCAGCCTGCTCATCCTCAGGAAGCGGCTTAACCATCGTATTTCGGAACATCACCACGCTGCCCTCATTGTGCTGCTGCAGGGCCAGATGTCCGCTTTGATAAGTGCGGTTCTGGTCGACAAAATCCGTGACCACTTTGTCATTGATTTTGATGATCGTGCGATTGCCGACAGCAATGATGCGCTGGGTCCACCAAGTGTCATCGGGAACCAATTGCTCGGTCACCTTGCTGAAGTTGTAAAGACTGCCTGTTTTCTGCGGATCGGGGCTAGTATTCTCCACCTGAGATTCATAACCCTTGGGCCAGCCTTTGGCTAAAGCAGCCCGGAAGTACATGCCACTGTTGCCGCTGTGGTTCAGTTTGACTTCCGATTTGAACTCCAGGTTTGTGTACGTACCGGGACTGAACAGGTGACTCACAGGACCTTCACCTACTAGCACACCGTCAGAGGTCACGTGCCAGCGGCCCGGATCAGGTGCCGTCCAGCCGCTTAAGGTTTTCCCGTCAAACAGGCGGATCCAACCGGATTTGTCAGGTTGAGCCGGCATGGAAGTTCCCGGATCAGTCTGGGCCAGAACGCCTGGCGTGCAGAACGCCAGGGTGGGCAACCAGACACCGAGGTGCAAAATCTTTAGCATAGATGCCCCTCCTTTAATTGAATTCCTTCAGTTCGGGTTTCGAACAGGAGTGTATCGGATGGTCTGATCCATTGGCAAGTTCGGAGTCGCGGGTGAGTTACATGAAGGCCACACAATAAGAAAGCAGGGATTGTCTCGGCTTGAGGGCGGTAGTATACTCCTTCGCCAGATTGGACAATGACACTGGATTTCACGCCAAGGGGGCATCATGGTGGGCCAGACCGTCACCCATTACCGTATCCTGGAGAAGGTGGGAGGCGGCGGGATGAAAGTGGTCTACAAGGCCGAAGACACCCGCCTGGGACGTCTCGTCGCTCTGAAGTTTCTCCCCGAAGGCCTTTCCCGCGATCCCCATGCCCTGGAGCGTTTCCAGCGCGAGGCACATGCCGCTTCTGCGCTGAATCATCCCAACATCTGCACCATTTA